>JASFJF010000430.1:0-3907 GCA_050122255.1 Desulfobacterales bacterium | reverse complement strand
AACGCTTTCAGGCCGCCGTTGAAGTCGCAACAGCATCTTTAGGACATCAATGCTTGAAAATAGACACAAACATCGAAAAAACAAGATAGCCAACTTTATAATTTACAAAACGGACGTAAAATAGTATTTAAACCTAGTTTTGGGCATATAGCAATCAGATCGCAAAGACAGTTTCCACTTTCAAATATAAGCTCAACCAGATTCTCCCGTCTTCGACGGCTGGTTACCCTTAATTCAATGCACTAACAAAGCCAGTTTCCAAAAGGTTGGCATTAAATCGGTGCGTATGTCGGATATTTTTGGATTCTGAATTAAATTTGATCTTCCTGTTGCTCAAGCATTGGAGGGGCTTATGGAAATGAAAGATCTGATTCAACGTATTGCGGAGGCATTGGTCGACAATCCCGAACAGGTTACCGTCACCGCACTCCAAGGTAGTCAGGCTACGGTTCTTGAATTGAAAGTGGCCAAAGAAGACCTGGGGAAAATTATCGGCAAACAAGGACGGACCGCCAAGTCGATTCGTACGATTTTAGGCGCCGCATCGGCCAAGGAAAACAAACGCACCGTCCTTGAAATCGTCGAGTAGCCTTTATGTTGACCTTTTTATCCAACTCGTGGCCTATTTGCCTCCAATGAAAAATTGGCAAATCCATCAAACCAGCCAAAATGCTATTGACGTGCAATCTTCACCGGCTTTAGAACCCTTTGAAGCCGGCCAGATATGGCTATTTTTCGATAGCGGGCCAGAGCGTATATCCCGGGCCGTTTCCGTCAAACATTCCTTTCAATCATCTCTGCGGATGAAATCAAAAGCCTCTTATCCAATTTTTTAGATGGCTTATGGTGATCGACGCTTGACTAAGCCAAAATCCGCATCATCATTAGCTTTGAAAACTGCACGATAAAAGCAAATAAAAAATCATTAAATAGTTTCAACTCCCGTTTTATAACGCCATACGTAAAAGGAGGGGCGCAATGCCGCGCAAAAAAATATCCTTGTCCGAACCCCTTGAAGCCCTTTCCATTTTGGACGAAAAAGGTCGTTTGGATACGGAACTTGAACCCGACATTCCAGAAGATGTTCTTTTACAGCTCCATCGGACCATGCTTCTGGCGCGCAAATTTGACGAGCGCTTGTTAAACCTCCAACGTCAGGGCCGCATAGGCACTTTTGCGCCCATAAAGGGGCAGGAGGCAGCCCAGCTGGGCACTATTGCGCATTTGCGACCCAGCGACTGGATGGTACCGGCCTTTCGTGAAACAGCTGCCGAACTATGGCGCGGCCGATCCCTTGAAAGCGTTATCATCTACTTCAACGGGTTCAACGAAGGTGTTGCGATCCCCGACGATTGCAATGATTTTCCGATATCGGTTCCCGTCGGCTCACAGATGATTCACGCTGTTGGACTGGGCTGGGCTGCCAAATACCGACAAACGGACGATGTCGCCATGACCTACTTTGGGGATGGTGCCACCTCGCAGGGTGATTTTCATGAAGCGCTCAACTTTGCCGCGGTTTTCCAGGCTCCGGTAATTTTCGTGTGTCAAAACAATCAATGGGCCATCTCCATACCGGTTTCCCAGCAGACCCGATCACAAACGCTGGCGCAAAAAGCGTTGGCTTACGGAATGCCTGGCATTCAGGTGGATGGCAACGATATCCTGGCCGTGTATACCGCTGCTCAAGAAGCCGTTCAGCGGGCACGCAATGGTGACGGGCCCACGTTAATCGAGTGTGTCACCTATCGTCTGATGATGCACACCACGGCAGACGATCCCAAGCGCTACCGGACCGATGAAGAAGTTGAACGCTGGAACCGGCGCGATCCATTGCTGCGTTTTGAACAATACCTTGCAGATAAAGGGCTGCTTTCTAAAGAGAAATGCAGTCAAGTTGAATCCAAAGTCTTAGAAGAAATTCAGTCGGCCATCGATCGGGCCGAAAAACAGATGGATGCCATGGGCGATCCCGTTGATATGTTTGACCATACCTATGCTGAGATGCCGCCACATCTAAAGGCGCAAAAAAATGAGTTGACGAAGGCCTTATTGGCAACCGCTAAGGAGGGCAAAGATGGCTAAAATGACCATGGTTCAGGCCCTCAATCTGGCCCTGCAACAGGAAATGCAAAAAGATGATCGTGTGATCGTCCTGGGCGAGGACGTCGGGGTCGACGGTGGCGTATTCAGAGTCACCGACGGTCTGATCGGTCAATTTGGCGATCAACGTGTTCTGGATACGCCGCTGGCCGAATCCGGCATTGTCGGTATGTCCATTGGCATGGCTGCCTATGGGCTTAGACCTGTTTGTGAGATTCAATTTTCGGGTTTCAGTTACCAAAACTTTCACCAGATCGAAAATCATGCCGCCCGATTGCGCTGGCGCACGCGCGGGCGCTTCAGCGTTCCTATGGTGCTCAGAACACCTTATGGCGGTGGTGTCAGAGCACTCGAACATCACTCCGAAAGCCGGGAAGCCTACTGGGCCCACACACCGGGGCTTAAAATGGTTATCCCTTCCGGCCCGCGTAATGCACGCGCCCTGCTGGTCAGCGCCATACGGGATCCGGATCCGGTGATTTTTTATGAATCCAAAGCGTTATACCGGGCGTTCCGAGAAGAAGTGCCCGACTCCGAAGAGACGCTGCCGATCGGCGAACCGCAACTTGTCGAAGAAGGCGGCGATCTAACCCTGATTTCTTACGGGGCCATGATGCGCCCCACCCTGGAAGCCGCCCGACAGCTGCAGGATAAGGACAGTGTTGCGGCAGATGTCCTCGATTTGCTGACCATTTCACCGCTTTCTGAAGAACTTCTGGTTCAATCGGTTAAAAAAACCGGCCGCGCAGTCGTGGTTCATGAAGCGCCACGCAGCTTTGGTCCGGGTGCCGAAATTATATCCCGGCTGATGGAAAAAGCCTTCTACTATCTGGAGGCTCCCATAGAGCGGGTTACCGGATATGACATTGTTATTCCAATGTTTAGCCGCGAAAAGGCTTATTTGCCCGATACGGAACGCATTCTGCATGCAGCCAGAAAAGTGCTCTCAGTTAAGTAAGCTGTCAGTTTCATGGTTCAAGGTTCAACGTTTAAAGGTTCAGAGGTTGATAACAATGCTTAGATCACAGATATCAGACACCAAATTATGTTATCATGCATTCATCAGCTATAAGCCAATGGCGATAATCCTTAAAAAACCATGGACCCTGAATATTTGAATCGGACACCTGAAAATTGAAAACGCCGCCATGCGGCAAAGGGAGGAAAATGTCCAGAGCGTTTAAATTACCTGATTTAGGCGAAGGTGTTCATGAAGGCGAGGTGCTGGCCTTGCATGTCGTTGTGGGTCAAAAGGTCAAAGAAGGCGATATCATTCTGGAGGTCGAGACCGATAAAGCCGCTGTGGAAATTCCGTCGCCGGCGACCGGGACGGTGGCCGAAATAATGGTCAAGCCTGGCGACACGGTCAAGGTCGGGGATGTCATGATGACTTTCAGTGTCGGCTCAGAAGCCGAAACGGCGAAGGCACCGGCACTTGACACCTCGCAAATTCAAAGTGCTGCGATTGCCGAAACTGCACCCCCAGCCGAAACCGGGGATAGAAAAGGGCCCGTGCCGGCCTCACCAGCCACCCGCCGCCTGGCGCGGGAACTGAGCGTTGATCTCCAACAAGTGACGCCCACAGGGCCCGGCGGGGTGGTCACCGCTGATGATGTTCGCACTTTTACAGAAAGGGGCCCGGATGTAGCCGTGCCACCGCAAATTGCCGAGGCAATTCCGGAAGCCGGGGCAGCTGAAGGGACGATTCCAACACCGAGCCTGCCCGATTTTTCGCGCTGGGGCCCGGTTGAAAGGGTGCCCTTTCGCTCCATTCGCCGGGCAACGGCCAAACAAATGGTTATTG
>JASFJF010000429.1:0-3913 GCA_050122255.1 Desulfobacterales bacterium | reverse complement strand
AATGCAATGGCATCCAAGATATGTTTAATTTCAGACAGCTTCATCCGCTCAACAATACAGGCTACTCGTATTTTTCTAAAACTTCGATGACTTTGTCGGCCTTGACCGCACCGTAAGTGTCCTGATCGACCACGACCACCGGTGCCAGGCCGCATGCCCCCAGACACCGGACTGCTTCTAAGGTAAACCGCCGGTCTTCAGTGGTGCCACCTTCGTTAAGATGGTATTCATTGCCGATACGGCTCATCACTTCCTTAATCCCTTTCACATAACAGGCGGTTCCCATGCAGGCTTTTATCTGGTGCCTTCCTTTGGGAGCCATGGCAAATAAAGAATAAAATGACGCGACGCCGAAAACCTCGCTACGCGACAGGTTCAGACCGTCGCTGATATAATCAATCAACTCAACCGGCAACCACCCGACGACATCCTGGCATTCACGCAAGACCCCGATAATCGAACCCGGAATTTTGAAGTTGGCAGCAATGATTTCATCAATCTTAAGCCACATTTCTTCGGAAATATCAGGATGTTCAGGACGGGTGTCAGGTGCCATGTTCAGCTCTCCCTCGTTTGCTCGTCTTTATGATAGTTACAACCGAGCCCAATCATTTACGATCATATGGGTTGGTCACCCGTTGCGCATACAAGCGGGGCAGGATCAAGTGATCACCCTGAATCCAGCACCAATTGGTTTGATGCAATACTCAGGGATTAAGGGAGTTTGTATGTCACAATGTCAGCGAAAAGTCAATGGGAACATATTGATTTTGGCCCCATATCTGTTGGCTTGACGGCGCCAATTTGCTGAACTAAAATAGCATCTTTGCAGATCTTAACCCAAAGTAATCACGTCCTGAACCTGTGAGGAAAGCAATGAAGAATCTATCGCAGCGCCTGGCGGAAACGACCGCTCTTGTCAAAAGCAAAACCAAAGCCGTGCCGTATATCGGTTACCTGACCGGCACCGGTCTGAGTGAAAGCGCCAAATCAATGACGATCGAAACTGCCATCGACTATCGGAACATCCCTTATTTTCCGATCTCAACGGTTCAAACGCATACAGGCCGTTTGGTCACCGGTTGGCTGAGCAATTGCCCGCTAGTTGTCATGCAAGGCCGCTTTCATCTCTACGAAGGCTACAGTCCCATGGAAGTCACTTACCCTGTTCGGTTGATGCAACAGCTAGGCGTCAAGATCCTTATTCTTTCAAATGCTGCCGGAGGCCTGAATGCCTCTTTTAAATCCGGCGATATCATGCTGATCCGCGACCATATCAACCTCACCCTGACAAACCCGCTCATCGGCCCCAATGATGACAGCCTGGGCGTTCGCTTTCCGGATATGTCCTGTGCCTATAACCGCAATCTCATTTCCGCTGCCGAAGACGCTGCCCGGACAGCTGGATTAAAATTACAAAAAGGAATTTATGTAGGCCTCAAAGGGCCGTCACTTGAAACGCCGGCGGAAGTTGCCTTTTTACAAACCATCGGCGCGGATGCCGTGGGCTTTTCAACGGTACAGGAGGTTATCGCAGCCGTCCACGGTGGACTCAGGGTAATGGGGATGTCCATAATTACCAATGTCCATAATCCCACCGATCCGGTTCCGGCCAGCGTTGAGGAAATCATTGCTGTGGCCCAAAAGGCCGCGCCCTCGTTGGAAACTATTCTAAAAAAAGTTGCCAGGAAAATTTATGAAACTGAAATCCGCTGATATTCTGATCTTAAACGGAACCATCCTCACAATGGATAACAATGCGACCGCCTTGGCCGACGGCGGGTTGGCGATCACCAAAGACCGAATTGCCGCGATCGGACCGGCTGCAGAATTTTTAGGGTGGCAATCCTCGCAGGTTATCGATGCTAGCGGCGGAATCATAATGCCGGGCCTGATCAATACCCATACCCACGCCGCCATGACCTGCTTTAGAGGGCTGGCAGACGACCTTCAATTAATGTCCTGGCTCAACGATCATATTTTTCCGGCTGAAGCCAAACTGGATGAGCAAAAGGTCTATAGCGGCACCCTGCTGGCCTGCGCAGAGATGATTATGTCCGGCACTACCTGTTTTTGCGATATGTACCTGTTTGAAGATATCGTCGCCCGAGCCGCCGGCGATGCCGGTATGCGCGCGGTGGTCGGAGAAGTCCTGTATGATTTTGACTCGCCGAATTATGGGCCCATCTCGCAAGGGTTTGAATATACCCGCAAACTGATCGATACCTGGCAAAGCCATCCGCGAGTGAGCATTGCTGTAGAACCGCATTCCGCCTATTTGTGCGCACCAGAATTGCTGCAGAAAGCATTTGAACTGGCGCAGGATTTTAATCTGCCGATGGTGATCCATCTGGCTGAATCCAAAAGTGAAGTTTCGCAGATCAAAGAGCGCTTTAATCGGACGCCGGTGGAACATCTAGCCGCGCTCAAGCTTCTGGCCCCGAATGTGGTGGCCTGCCATTGTGTCGAATTGACGGATAATGATATCGCCTTGCTGAAACGCTACGATGTCAAAGTCGCGCACAATGCGGAAAGCAATATGAAACTGGCATCCGGCGTCGCACCTATTCCCAGATTATTAGACGAGGGCATTTGCGTTGGGTTGGGAACAGATGGTTGCGCCAGTAACAACAATCTGGATCTGTTTCTGGAAATGGACACAGTCGCCAAGCTCCATAAAGCCAAAACTTTGGACCCCACCGTTATGGATGCGCAGACAGTATTAAAAATGGCCACTTTAAATGGCGCCCAGGTCTTGGGCCTTGAGTCGATTATCGGTTCGCTTGAGCCAGGCAAAAAAGCCGATCTGATCATCGTTGACACCGCAAAGCCGCATTTGACGCCCATGTATAACCCAGTGTCCCACATGGTGTACGCGGCGCGGGGCAGTGATGTCACAACTGTAATCATTGACGGCACTGTTGTTATGGCGGATGGGCAGATTCAAACCATGAACCTTGACAGCGTTTTAAATGATGTCAATCGGATCGCACGGGACATCATAACCGAACAATAAACGCCGCAGGGAATTGACTGCACATCATCTTATGTAAATGGAGTATTGGATCATTGTTTCGATTACGTGATCGCATGACCTACGATCTTGTCATCCACAACGGCACTATTGTGACTGTCAATCGGCGTTTTGACATTATCACCGATGGACTGCTGTGCGTAAAAGATGGCAAGCTTGAACGCCTCGAGACCATTGCCGCCAATCAATCACTGCCCGCCGCAACTGAGACGATCAATGCCGACGGCGGCTTGATAATGCCGGGCCTGGTGAACAGCCACACCCACCTTCCCATGACCCTGTTTCGCGGATTAGCCGACGACCTGCCGCTGGACAGCTGGTTGAATAAACATATCTTCCCGGCTGAAGACGCCCACATTCAGCCAAACAGTGTGCGCTGGGGAACGCTGCTGGCATGCGCTGAAATGCTGCTTTCAGGCACTACAACCTGCTGCGATGGATATTTTTTTGAAGACCAAGTGGCAGAGGCTGTTGCTAGCAGTGGTCTGCGCGCCGTATTAGCCCAGGGGGTAATTGATTTTCCGGCACCTGGGGTGCCGGATCCCCAAAACAATATAACCACTCCCCGCGCCTTCATTACCAAGTGGCAGCACGCGTCGGCTTTGATCACCCCGTCGGTGTTTTGCCATTCGGCGTACACCTGCAGCGGCGAAACCTTGCAAAAAGCCAAAGCATTGAGTACGGACGCCGGTCTGCGCTTTCAAATTCATGCGGCCGAGACGCAGTTCGAGGTTCAGCAGATCCGGCAAGAATTCAACACCACACCCATTGGCTACCTGGATCGTCTGGGGATACTGGATGAAAATACGTTGCTGGTTCACTGCGTTTGGATAGATGAAGCAGATATTGACCGGATTGCAGAGCGCAAGGCCAGTATTT
>JASFJF010000428.1:0-3917 GCA_050122255.1 Desulfobacterales bacterium | reverse complement strand
CTGATTCCGATGATAGCCGTTACCTTTGGCCGCATGGGGATTGGGCATGCTGCAAATTTTATGGCTCCCAAAATGGCCACCGAACGTCTGATTACCAATGTGGCTGTGATATCGGCAATTCTGGGGCTCATTACGGTGGCCATCGTATTACCGACGACGATTCTATTAAAAGACATTTTCTTTAAAGATCTGAGCTTAAGAATCATTGTCTTCATCAGTCTCGCCATTCCTGTCTATTTGTTTCACAACCACCTAGCGAGCATGGTTCAGGCGCTTTATGAAATTGGTTTGCGCAACCTGATCGTTATGCTTCAGGCCCTGACGAACCTGATTTTGCTCATCATTTTGGTTGTCATCTTTGACTTTGGGCTGCCGGGGGCTGTGATCGCTTCCGTGATCAGTATCTGCTTGGTTGTTTTGTTTTCCAGTGCACTCCTCTTACAGAAGATTCGGATAAAAAAAAGTCAGTTACGCTTTTCTTTGATTCGAGACTTGTTCAAATATGGACTTAAAACCCATATCGGAAATGTACTCAAGGATCTCAGTTATCGGCTTGACATCTTAATTATTAGCTATTTTTTACCAGCAACCGCGGTCGGTTTTTATGTTGCAGCGGTCAGTCTGGCAGAGATTGTCTGGAAAATCCCAGATGCGATCGGTGTGGTCTTGTTGCCGCGAGTCGCCAATATTAGCGCTGACGCTGCCAAACTGTTAACACCAGCAGTTTGCCGCATCGTCTTTTTGATGGTTGCCATGATGGCCCTATGTTTGGGCCTGTTTAGCCAAAAAGCGATTGTGCTATTCTTTGGAGCAGAATTTTTACCGTCTACGATTCCGCTATTATTGCTATTACCCGGAATGATCAGTTTAACGCTGTGGAAAATCATTGCCACGGATATGATTGCCGAAGGGTTCCCGACGGAATATAGCCTGACCGCTCTGATTTCACTGATCACCATGGTCATACTGGATATATTGCTCATACCGCAATACGGCATCAACGGAGCGGCATTTGCGACCACGATTGCATATGCCTGCTCAACCATTTCCATTATATTCATTTACAGGCGCTTCACGAAGGTTGCCTTCCATGACCTGTTGGTGCCGACCAAGATGGATTTATCGCTTTATCGCGATTTTCTAACGTATGTAAGGACCCGTTTTAATCGGCCATAGCGACCCGAAGGATACCATAGGCATTCACTGTTGAGGAGATGGCTGAATGAAAAGCCTGGCATTGTCGCTTTTTAAAAAATATCCAATTCTAAAAAAGCTGTACCTGAATTACATCAATTTCGGCTACAATAGCAGCAATCGCCTGCCCTGGAAGCGACTGGGTAACAGCCATAATGGGCTTAAAGATCTGTACCCGGACTCTGAAAACAAGCCCAAAATCCTGATGGCGACCTGCGCTGGAAGCCTCCTGACCGCACTGGATATTGAAACGATTTTATCCGTTGCACTGTCTTTACGGGGCGCTGAAATTAAGGCCTTAATCTGTGACGGTTTCCTGCCGGCCTGTTTGATGTGCCAAAGCAACACCACCTTAAGTATCCGGCAATTTGCCCACAAGGGGCCCAGCCCGCTATATTGCAAGAGATGTTTTGAAAGTGGGATAGACGCCTACCGCTCTGCCGGGATTAAAATTCATCTTTTCAGTGATTACATCACAGAAGCGGAATTGACAGACGCACAGATGCGGGTCGACAAAACCCCCTTTGAAATGATCGAAAATTATTGCCATCAGGATCTTGCCGTCGGGGAACATGCCATGGCCGGGGCTCTCAGATTTTTTGCCATGAGCTCTATCGACACCGAACCTTATGCCCGACCTGTCTTGAAACGCTATTTCAAAGCATCCATCTTAACAGCCATCGTATTGCAAAAAATTCAAAAAGAGCAACACTTTGAAGGCGCTGTTTTTCACCACGGGATCTATGTTCCCCATGGCATTATCGGAGAAGTTTTCAGAAAAGAAGGCGTCCGGGTGGTCAACTGGAATGTGGGCTACCGCAAAGGCACCTTTATATTCAGTCATAATGATACATATCATCATACCATGATGAATGAGCCCGTCAGCAAATGGGAATCGATTGTTTGGAATGCACAAATCGAGCAAAAAGTCTTAAGCTACATCAAAAATCGATCTCAAGGCACACGAGACTGGCATGTCTTTTTAAATGAACCCTCAGGGGATATCACTGCTTTAGGCATCGATACGGCCCAACCGGCCATCGGGCTGTTAACCAATGTCTGTTGGGATGCCCAGCTTCACTATCCTGCAAATGTATTTAAAAATATGCTGGAATGGATTTTCAAAACGATCGAATATTTTGCTAAGCGATCTGATCTGCAATTGATCATACGGGTTCATCCGGCTGAAGTGACCGCTGAAATACCGTCCCGACAGCTGGTTGTCGAGGAAATTAGTAAAAGCTTTCCGGCCCTGCCATCAAACATTTTTATCATCTCTCCGCAAAGCAAGCTGAATACATATGCGATTATGGAAGCGTGTGATGCCGTCATTATTTACGGCACGAAAACTGGCGTTGAGCTAACCAGTTTTGGCATTCCGGTAATCGTCGCCGGAGAAGCATGGATTCGCAATAAAGGCATTACAATTGATCCTGAAATTGAGAAGCAGTACTACGATGTTTTAGACGGTCTGCCGTTTGGCAGCAAAATGAATGCTGAGCTGACACAAAGAGCAAGAAAATACGCGTACCATTTTTTTTTCAAACGTATGATCCCAATAGAAGTAATCGAGCCATCGGACAGCAGCTACTCTATTAAACCGAACATCAATCATTTATCCGATTTGATGCCCAATAAAAATATCGGCCTCGATACCATTTGCAACGGCATCCTGTCGGAAGAAGATTTCATTTATGAAGGTTAACAACTTGAAGATTCTGATAGTCTGACGACCGGTAGATAAAAGCTTTGCCGTGCCGATTATAGAATGGAAAATGCAGGTATGAATCTTTTAACACTCATGCGAAATATAAGAACAGGATTAATCCTACTCTCCCGAAAAGGTCTCTTATCAGAAAACCACAGCTTAATGGTCGGCAGACTGCTGGTTGAGTTAATTAAAAATAAAAGAAACTACAATTCTCTTGCGGATCTGGAATTTAAAGTTTTCTCTCAATTCGGTGACGATGGAATTATCCAGTATTTAATAAACAACCTGTGTGTTCAGCATTCAAACTTTATAGAATTTGGAGTTCAGGACTATCGTGAATCAACCACCCGGTTTTTAATGATGAATGACAACTGGACCGGTTTGATTATGGATGCATCCCCAAAAAACATAAAAAAAATAATTCATTCAGAGTATTATTGGAAATTTCAACTCATTGCCCGCCATGCGTTCGTCACCGCTGAAAATATTAATCAGCTTATTTCAGATGCAGGCATCAATGGAGAGTTGGGGCTTTTACATATCGATATCGATGGCAACGACTATTGGGTTTGGAAAGCCATTGATATCGTAAGGCCCGTTATTGCCATTATAGAATACAACAGCATATTCGGAATCGATAGGCCGATAACGACTCCTTATGATAAAAATTTTCAGCGAACAAAAGCTCACTTCAGTAATTTATACTTCGGTGCTTCACTGGGTGCTCTTTTGCACTTAGCAAGACAAAAAAAGTATGCGTTTATTGGCTGCAACAGCGCCGGGAATAACGCTTACTTTGTGAGAAGAGATAAGCTAAACGCCAATGTACACGAATTATCTTTACAGGAGGGGTATGTTTTATCGCGGTTTCGCGAGAGCCGGGATAGAACCGGTAACCTCAGCTACATCACCGGCAATGAGCGTTTAAATACGATCAGAGGAATGCCGGTTTTCAATGTGGAAAACAATCAGATAGAGCACTTGTAAATTTGCCCGTATTTTCCCCCGGTAA
>JASFJF010000427.1:0-3920 GCA_050122255.1 Desulfobacterales bacterium | reverse complement strand
GCGTATTATTTTTTACTTTTATATTCCTGATGGCCGAGCTGATTCAAATTACCAACTGGATCGTAAATTACAATATCAATTTGTTCACCGTTTTACGGATGATTATTTACCAGACTCCCTATTTTTTAATCTTTGTCATCCCGCTTTCAATCATGATTACCATCCTGCTGACCTTCTTAAAATTGTCCAGTGAAAATGAGATAATGGCTATCAAATCCGGCGGTATCAGCATCTATGCTTTAATGGCGCCGGTCGGTCTGTTTTGCTCAATCGGATTTGTATTAACCCTTTTCATGACCGTTTACGGTCAAGCGTGGGGGCGCACTGCGTTGAGAGCCTTGACTCTTCAGGTGGTATCAGAGAGCATTGAGATCGGCCTAAAAGAGCGTACCTTCGATGACAGTTTCGATGGTGTAACGATTTATGTCAATGAAATTAACTTGAGAAACAAAAATCTAGTTGACGTATTTATTGAAGACAATCGTTTGCCCGATAGGGTCAATACCGTAATTGCACCGAGGGGCATACTTTTCAGCGACCCTGCCAATGGAACGGCCCATCTGAGACTTTACAACGGCAGCATCCACCAAACCAACCTGAATGAAAAAACCGCGCACGCGGTTCATTTTGACACCTATGAAATCAGCCTCGATACAAAACACTCTGTAGCCCGCAAAAAGGCAAAACCAAAGCGTCCCAAAGAAATGAGCGTTAAGGCGTTGCGTGCCTTTGTCCAAAACGCCGAGCGAAAAGATGGGCGCTACTTTAGCATGCTGCTGGAGCTGCACCGGCGATTGGCCCTGCCGTTTGGTTGTTTTGCGCTCGGAATCATAGCCGTACCGCTGGGGGTGCAATCCAGGTCTGCCAAACGATCGTTTGGTCTGGTACTGGGGATTTTCTTTTTTTTGTTTTACTACCTGCTTATGTCGATGGGGAAAGTTTATGGAGAAACAGGGGCCTATCCGCCGCAGATCGGTATGTGGCTTCCCAATGGTATCACTGGCGCTTTGGGCGTCTATTTTTTGATTCGCACTGCCAATGAACGCTCACTTAAACTTGACACTGTACATCGTTGGCTGCAAAAACGATTTTCACGGTGGACGCGCTAATTGGAGCTGTGCGGTAAAATTTAGGGGATGGAAATCATTTTATCTTCGTAATCTAAGCCCGCTCGGCGAAACCGCCTGCGGTGAAATTACACAAATGCCAGATCTTAACCCATGACGATTTTAGACCGTTATCTGATAAAAGAGATTCTCAAAAGCTTTATTATCGTTCTGATTATCGTATTGGGGCTATATGTCATTGTCGAATTTTTCAATAAGGCCGATAATTTCATGGAAGCCGGGCTGTCGATTTCCCGTCTCATCCGCTATTTGCAATTAAAATTACCTCAAATCATCGTTGAAATTACGCCTATCGGAATTCTTTTAGCTGTTTTGGTTGCTTTGGGTTTGATGAACAAGCACAATGAAACGATCGCCTTAAAAAGCGGGGGTGTGAGTGTCTTTTTTCTAATGAGAGCGGTTGTGGCGATTGCAGTAGTTCTGTGTTTTATCCTTTTTTTCCTATCTGAAGTCATTGTGCCCATCACCATCAGCAAGGCAAACAAAATATGGTTTGGTGAAGTTAAAAAAAGACCGGTGTCGGCGACACGTCAAAAAAATATCTGGATTAAAAGCCATCGCGCCATCTACTTTATTAAATACTTCAATCCGCAAAACCAAAGCATCTCCGGCGTTACGTTGAGCTATTTTGATAGCGACTTTAGGCTTTTAAAAAGAATTGACGCCACTACCGGCAATTATCAAAACGGCAAGTGGATATTTTCTGACATCATGGAGCAGGTACTCGATAAAAAATCACTTTCATATGCAGTTAATATATATTCACAGAAAGCATTCGAGATTGGATTTTTACCCGAAGACTTAAAGCGCGTGTTTACAAAATCCGAAGAAATGAACATCGCCGAACTGTTTTCTTATATCCGGGAAGTCGAATCCGAAGGTTATGATGCGACGACCTATCGCGTTGATTTGCATGCCCGCTTTGCTTTTCCCATTTTATCGGTTATTGTTTGCATTATCGGCATTGGTATCGCCGTTAGACGCAAAGGTCGAGAGGGGCCGTCCGTTAGCATTGCATTTGGTGCGGTGGTGGTGTTTGCGTATTGGGTGGTACACAGTTTTTGCCTATCACTCGGATACGGCGGTATGCTGCCGCCCATTGTTGCGGCCTGGATTTCAAATGTTATATTTTCATGTTATGCTATACTCAATTTAATAAATGCGGAATAAAGGAAGATCATCATGGCCATTAGCCAGGAACTGCTGGACATACTCGCATGCCCCCAATGCAAGGGCGACATACACCTAAACGACCGCTTGGATGGACTGATCTGTGATAAATGCCGTCTGGTTTATGAAATTAAAGATGACATTCCGATCATGTTGATCGACGAGGCCAAGCCGCTTGAAGATTGATACAGTCTATCGTTAATTGCTATCCGCTATTTGTTTTCGCACAATATGCCAAGACTTAATGGCTGCTACAAAGAACCCATAACAAATGGCTTTACGGTATTCGGATGAGCGAACTGCAAGCATCCAAACCGGCAAAATTGGTCATCGGCCTGTTTACGGGCGACAGTCGCATCTTCGAAAAACTGGTACCGGAATTCATTTCTTTTTACGGTCACATTGATCTGGTGAGCCCCTGGATGGCCTTCAATTATACCCGCTATTACGAGATGGAGATGGGAACGCCTCTGTACCGCAGGTTGTGCTCCTTTCAGTCGTTGATCGCCCAGCAGGATTTGGCCGGCATTAAAATGAATACCCATCAGATCGAGCAATCCTATTCACAAACCGGGCGGCGACGTGTTAATATTGATCCAGGCTATATGTTACGCGAGCGGTTTGTGCTGGCATCCGGCAAAAATTTTAATCATCGCATCTGTATCGGTGATGGTATTTATGCCGATTTAACCCTGATTTATCACAAGGGAAACTTTCAACGACTGCCCTGGACCTATCCTGATTATGCGGATGACGATATGCTCGCATTTCTTGAACAGGTTCGAAACAAATATATTTGGGATATCAACAATTATGATAAAAAGCATGACAGCCTATGCAAGTGCTGAAAAATCGGCTGACGATCTAAAAGCGACAATTGAAATTCGTTCATATAACAGTCGCCACATCGATATGTTTATTCGGGTCCCAGCACCGTATCAATTTTTGGAAGATAAATTAAAAGAACTGATCAGCGCCCAAATTGCCCGTGGGCGGCTTGAAATACGACTGCAAATTGAGGACCGCTCCAATGAAGCCGCCGCCCTTGAGATTGATGACGCCAGGGCAAATGCGCTGATGACTATCTTTGAGCATTTAAGCACCAAATACAAACTGCAGGATGACATAACGTTGAACATGTTGCTGAACGCCGGCGGCGTTATCAAGCCCGTTGAAAGATCGCCAAATGCAGAAATGATCTGGTCAGTGGTCAAGGATTGCACCGTAATAGCGCTTGAAGATCTTGAGTCCATGCGGTGCAAGGAGGGCGATTTTATAGCCTCGGATTTCCAGCAGCGTTTGGGTTCCATAAGTGATCGTTTAGAACAGATCAAAAAAGGATCAGACCATCTGTTGCCGCAATATCAGCAGCGACTAACGGAGCGGATTGCGGCGTTGACACAAAACATAGTCGAGCTCGATCCGGTGCGCATTGCCCAGGAAGCCGCTTTTTTAGCAGATCGCAGCGATATTTCGGAAGAAATGACACGGGCAGCAAGCCATTTGAACCAGTTCGAGCAAATCATGCAGGCCTCGGAACCGGCCGGGCGGAAATTGAATTTTTTATTACAGGAGCTCAATCGAGAATTTAATACCATGGGATCCAAAATAGGCAACGCCACG
>JASFJF010000426.1:0-3946 GCA_050122255.1 Desulfobacterales bacterium | reverse complement strand
CGATGACCGCCAGGCGGATGTCATTTTCAGCGAGTTCCTTCTGTTCGGATTTCAGAAATTTGATCAGGAGAGTCATGAGGGCATTGACCTCTTTTTGAGGTCGCTGCCAGTTTTCGGTTGAAAAGGCATAGAGCGTTAAATAGGCAATACCCAATTCACGGCAGGCACGCACAACGGTTCGAACTGCTTCGGCACCCTTTTCATGTCCTTTAATGCGGGATAACAGATGCTTTTTGGCCCATCTTCCATTGCCGTCCATGATGATGGCGACGTGGGCGGGTAGCTGCTGCTGATCAAGGTCTTGGGAGCTATCTGAGGCGGCACTAGAATTCAAGGATTTCTTTCTCTTTTTCTTGACTACATTCGTCGATGCGCTTGATATGTTCGTCAGTTATTTTTTGGATTTTTTCCTGGGACTTGAAGGCCTCATCCTCAGATATATCACCATCTTTTTTCAAGCTTTTGAGCAATTCATTGGCATCGCGTCGGGCGTTACGGACCGAAACCTTATAGTCCTCAGCCATTTTATGAACAACCTTAACCAGTTCTTTGCGACGTTCTTCGGTAAGGGGTGGTATGGAGATGCGGATGAGCTTGCCATCATTGGCCGGGGTAAGCCCCAGATCAGACTTTAGCAGCGCCTTTTCAATTTCTTTGATAACCGATAGGTCCCATGGTTGGATTGTAATCAGGCGGCTTTCCGGTACTGCCAACGTGGCCATTTGATTGAGCGGTGTCAGGCTACCGTAGTAGTCGACTTTAATCCCGTCAAGTATGGATAAAGAAGCACGTCCGGTGCGGACCCGTTTAAGCTCCCTGCTGAGCGCCTCGACCGACTTGTTCATACTGTCTGCGGTTTCTTGATAAATATCATCAATCATGACGATTCCTCGAATATGTCTGAAGGGCGATTGTAAGCAGATGGAAGTCTCCGGCTCGCCCGCGGGGTAAAAATTAATGGGTTAAAATGATTAGCATCCATTATACTCAATTGGTATTTTGTTTCACTTCTATAATTTTGGTAGCGGGCTGTCATTAAATGTAAACTCAGCTTCTCATTAATTTTCATGCAAGATTCAGATATTATATCAAGAATGTACGGGCCACATCAACCCAATTGTGCCGGGAGGTCGGCAGATAATGGGCCGGCAGGTTTTAAGAAATGCGCGTGCCGATATCCGCGCCACAAACCACCGCTTTAATATTGCCTTTGGTTTTAAGCTTAAATACGGCCAGCGGCAGCTGGTTATCCATGGCAAGCGAGATTGCCGTCATATCCATTACTCTGAGCTGCTTTTCGAGAACCTTCATGTAGCTGGTTTTTTTTATAATCCGGGCGTTTTTATTCTTGACCGGATCCGAGTCATACAGCCCGTCGACTTGGGTGGCTTTCAGCAGGATTTCGGCGTGTATCTCCTGGGCCCGTAAAACGGCAGCGGTATCGGTCGTAAAGTAAGGATTACCGGTTCCGGCGCCAAAGATAACCACCCGCCCTCTTTCCAGATGTCGGATCGCCCGGCGAAGAATGTATGGCTCGGCGACTTCATGCATGGAGATGGCCGTTTGAACACGGGTTTCAAGATCGTTTTTTTCGAGAGCATCCTGCAGTGCCAGGCTGTTGATTACTGTTGCCAGCATTCCCATATGATCGGCTGAAGCGCGCTCCATGCCGTATGAAGTTGCCGCAACGCCTCTGAAAATATTGCCGCCCCCGACAATAATGCCGATCTGCACCCCCAATTTGACGACGGATTTAATCTCCCTGGCCACGTACATCAACATTTCCGGGCTGATACCAAAATCTTCATCCCCCATGAGCGCCTCACCACTTAATTTAAGGGCAATGCGCCTGTATAATGGCCGGCTCACAATTAATCATTCTCCAATCTGATAGCGAATAAACCGTTTAATTGAAATGTTTTCACCAATTTTAGCAATTAATTCATTCAGCAAATCGGCAACAGATAGGTTGGTGTCGCGGACATAGGGCTGATCCAGCAAACAGCTCTCCTCATAGAATTTTTTGAGTTTTCCTTCGACGATTTTATCGACCACATTTTCCGGCTTTCCCATCTCAAGGGCCTGAGCCCGATAGATTTCCTTTTCCTTGTCAATGAGGTCTTCAGGCACATCTTCGGGCGAGATCCCCAGCGGATTGCTGGCAGCAATGTGCATGGCAATGTTTTTAGCGAATTCCTGAAAATCCTCATTTTTAGCCACAAAGTCGGTCTCGCAATTGACTTCAACCAAAACGCCCAGCTTTCCCGTCATATGGATGTAAGATTGAATAATGCCTTCGTTGAGAGCCCGGCCCGCTCGTTTTTGGGCTGTGGCCAGACCCTTTTTGCGTAAAAATTCGACCGCTTTTTGCATGTCCCCGTTAACTTCCAATAGGGCCTTTTTACAATCCATCATCCCCGCTCCGGTTTTTTCCCGCAGCTCTTTTACCATACCCGCACTGATTTTTGCCATTTTTACTCTCCTGCTGCCTCCGTATCCGTTCGCTCAACGGGTTTGATTGTTTCCGAATCTTCTTCTACAACTACCTCCTGCGTCTTTGTTTCAGCTGGTGGATCGGTCTCGGTCTTGCGGATGATTTCAACCACCGGTCCTTTTGTACCATCGGATATGACTTTGCGCTCACCCGGCTTCAATTCTGCGCTGGCAGCAGCAATTTCGGATTCTTCCTTGCCTTCCTTGTCGGCTTCAGCCTGCATTTTTTCTTCATAAGCTGATTTGCCCGCCATGCAGGCATCGGCAACTCTGGAGGTTATCAAACGAATTGCGCGAATCGCATCATCGTTGCCCGGAATAATGTAATCGATCTCATCTGGGTCACAGTTGGTATCCACAATCGCTACAATGGGAATATTCAGACGCCTGCCTTCTCGAACCGCTATCATTTCGTTTTTAGGATCGACAACAAAAATTGCTCCTGGCAGATCATTCATGGTTCGAATCCCGCCCAGGTTATTATCAAGCTTGACCCGCTCTTTGGCCAGTTTCAATCGTTCCTTTTTCGGAAACATGTTGATGGACCCATCATTCTGGATATCGTTCAGATAATTCAATCGATCGATACTCTGTCGAATGGTTTGGAAATTCGTCAGCATACCGCCCAGCCAGCGATTGTGGACGTAAAACATCTCACAGCGATTGGCCTCTTCATAGATGGATTCGCGGGCCTGCTTTTTCGTCCCGACAAAAAGGACCGATTGGCCTTCAGCCACGGTTGCCTGGATGAAATTATAGGCGGTTTTAAACATCGAAACCGTCTTCTGAAGATCAATAATGTAAATGCCGTTTCTGGCCCCGAATATATACGGCTTCATTTTGGGGTTCCAGCGTTTGGTCTGGTGGCCAAAGTGAACACCGGCCTCCAGCAACTCTTTCATGGTAATGTAAGCCATTTTCTATCTCCCTTCATTATATGGTTTTCCCTCCGCCGCCGTCTACCCTGCTGCCGACTTTCACTGAAAGCACCGGGCAACAGATCCGGCGACGTGTGTGGTAAAAAATCCATTTCAAATAGCAAATTAAGATGGGCATCGCAAGGGTTTTTTCGACGATCTATATCTGGCATGCCCAGGCCGCAGCCGCTTTTTGCAAAGTTTAACGTTCAAACGCCACCCCATGCGCCGCGAATTAGGGGTACTTTAACGTTTGGCCGGTTTTCGCATGGCGACGATGCGCTCATATCCGCTATAATCGGTGTAAAAACGGACATCTTCATAATGGCCGCAGTGTTGAATAATCTGTTTTAACGATGCCTTTTGGTCATGTCCCATCTCCAATAAAAGCATTCCACCTGGTCTCAGAGAAAGATGGGCGGATTGGATGATATGGCGCAAAAAAAGCAGTCCATCACCGGAACCATCCAGAGCCACAAGCGGTTCAAATGCCTGAATTTCGGGCTGAAGTCGCTTCAGGTCCCCGCGGCGGATAT
>JASFJF010000425.1:0-3946 GCA_050122255.1 Desulfobacterales bacterium | reverse complement strand
AAATTTCGCATTGTCAATGGTATTATCAGCGATTCGAACCTTTTTGGCGCCAGCTTCCTGGCAAAGCTCGATGACCGCATGCAATACTTGCGGATTTGTGGTGGCGGCCATTTTCGGCGGTCTGCCCCACGAAATGTTGGGCTTGATGACCACCACATCCCCCTTCGATACAAATTTTCTTATACCGCCGGCGGCTTCGAAGACCTTCTGGGTTAGGTCTTTGACGGAAAATTTATCAGTTTGACCGATGCCCTCGATAAGAAATTTCTGGGTTGCAACAGTGGCCCTTGCCGAGGGTATTTCAAATAATGGCCAGCGGGCTGCACCGGCAAGTGTGATGCATCCGGACCATTTCAATAGCTTGCGAATGGATTCTCTGCGCGTGATCGGTTGGTCAAATTTCATGGATTTCACCTCTTTCCGCGGGCCTTTTAAACCTGGAACGGGATGATTTGGCGAATGCGATAAACCTTTTAAAATTTCTTATTTTACCACAGAAGCGGCGACCAGACGACAAACCACCGTATGTTTCTGCCTCAATCTGAACTATAGCAATAACTCGTGTTCCCAGCCACTATGCTCAATTTGAATTTGCTCCATCCGGCTCGTACCAAGTCCATAAACTTTGTCAGCGGCTTCAACGCAAATCGGCGGCGGAGAAAGGGGCCAGGGCTCACCTCGGATAACCTTCCTTTTTTCAGTAATAATTTTTAAACAAACCGTTTCGACGGCAACTGGATCCGTCCCGGCAATGAAACCATTGTAATTCCATTGGTATCTTGGATCCGGCTGCGGCCCCTTGTCGCAGAGCGGATAAAGGGAATCCACCAGAACCAGTTTCGTCTTGCCTTTGACAAATGGAAGATTCCAGATTTCTCCTAACTTTGAGCTGTTACTTTGATGATAATTGCTGGGGCTGCCGGAATACATGATGTAGTTCTTTAGAACCGTGCCGATCCCGGTCAACCAGTGTGCTTTCAGCCCTGGAATCGCAATTAAAGCGTCACATTTTTTGGCATTCCGCGGGCCCTGTGCATCTCGAATCCTGTCTGCAGGGATACCGGCGTCTACCAATGAATTTTTGACAACCGCCACGACTTCATCATGGGTTGGATTCAGATGATCGGTGGGCACCAGTCCAATCACATCGTTTGGTTTGACGAGGTTTAACCAGGCATCCTTTACATTCCTTTGACCGGTAACTTTGGTCAATGTTTCGGTAAGCATTTTCTCCAGGGTGTTGATGTCTATATTTCTTGCAGCATCCATGACGTCTTTATCGCGTACGACAGTCACCAAACTTGGACCCGCTGCTCTTGCTTCTTCCTTGGGCCATTCAAAACCGAAAACAGATGCGCCAAGGGTTACGCCGATGGTTCCCCGGATAAAATCTCTTCTGGTTAAAACGGGCATTTTATCTTTCATGAACCCCCTCCTTTCTTCAGCAAATTAGATTCATTTTTCTGGAGGATTGCCCGGGCAGATTCCGGGTCCGGACTTTCAAACACGACCGCAATGTGTTTGCCAATTCGTTTATATGCCAGCCAGCCGTCCTCCAGTTTATAAAGACTCGGGCTGTCAGCGGCTGTTTCCGCCGTTATTTCTTTCTTGTCGCCGCGCAGATAGGCATCGTGAAAACGGTTCAGGGCCTGGCGCGCACGTTCAGGATTTTCATACTGCACCAGCAGAAACTGGCTGCGTTTCGGATCTCCCGATTCGGGAATGAATTCATAGGGCGCACTAACGGCTTGTGCTGAGAGATCCAGATCGAGAATATTTTCATGACTGAGGTAATAAATTGAATTTAGCACCAGATGAGAACGAAAAAAGCTCAGTCTGTCAACCCGTAATTTCCAAACAGCGTCAACCTCCAGGGGTAGTAATTTTAAGAGTGCCGGTTCCGGTGGATATTGAGTGCCGGCAGCTATTGCCTTACCGAGCGCGAGGACCGCTTCTTTTGATGCCGGCGTTTCACGTTCGGCCATAATTCGTGCAAACATATCATCTGACCACATCCGCAACAGGCCACCACCATAAAGCGCCCGGGTGGATGCCATAAAATATTGGTTTGATATCGCTGCAGGGAGGCTGCCAAAAGATACCGGCTCACCGCCCCAATCCAGCGATAGCAACCCAAACGCATCATCAGGGCTTTCCATAAAATACAATTCCACCAGGATATTACCCTGGTCAGCAGAGATATAATCAAAGACCTCAAGATGACGGAATCGATAGCCCAGATAGAGCTCACCGGCGCCGTTCATGTATTTGAAGATGTTCTTTGAATTAATAATTCGAGGCGATTCAAGTCTATTCCAAATGCCAACAGTTTTAGGTAAATCAGGTTTGCCCGTATACATTTTGCCAGATGCTCCCCAACAGATGACGGACGTCATCGTCATTGTTATAAGGACGAAAGTTATTTTCATAAAAAAATTCATTATGTCCCCTATTTATTTTGATCGCCATTCATATAAACCCAAAATAAGCTGATTTCCGTGGTGTTCAAGTCGAGTAAATATTAATGTCCTTAGCAGATTTCATCATCAAATTGTAACATATATCGACTTACCTATAATCGGAGAAATCGTGCCCGAGTCAAATCCTGTGAAAATTACCTAAATTATTGTATATTTCATTTGGCTATTTCAAACTTAAAAAAAGCCTTGCAAAGGATGCCTTCGAGCGGCAAAATCTATGTGCCCATCTCTTAGGTCCAAGCATCATGTCCGGCTGTATCTTATAATCGAGTAGGTTGAAAAATGAGTCGACCTTTCTTCATTGTTTTTATAATAACCACCCTTGCTTTTGTACTCCCTGGTGTATCCATTGCTCAAAAAGCAAATCCGGTCGGAGGGCGCATGGTGGTATGTGTTGTACAACTGGAGCATGCCGATGCAGAATATCTTGCCTCTATTTTAAAGCCGTTTCTTTCACCTGAGGGCCGCATCGTGCCCTATGGAACGACAAACGTCATTATTATAAAGGACCGGCAACCCGTGGTAGATATGTTGACAAACCTTATTAAAGGCGAACCGTGCACTCCGCTTTCTCAATCGTCTGGCGCTAAAATGCGTGAAAGACAGCAAAAATCCCACCTTGATCAATAGCAATTTTATCTCATGGCTACACTTATCTATCATTTTCTGATTTTGTATATTTCTTTCGCCAAGCTGAAAATTTCAGCTTTTTGAGATTGAACCAGGGTAGTCGGAAGCTGCAATCTTCAAATCGAATGAATAGCGTTGACTAATCTTTAGCAGATCGATACCCTCTATTGAAAAGTCCAATATAAAAAGGGGGACCGAAAGAAAATTCAAATTCGGATCTTAACAAAAGTATGTTTGTGAAAAAAAGCCGTTTCACCGAAATGCTCATAGAAGAGAACGAATTGGCTCAAAACGGATTCGGAAATTGGATCTTTTGTAACGGTATGCTGTTCAACTCCCCGGATAAGTGGTGGGGAGATCGTGGCCTGCGGGATTATCCCCATGAGGGCGTCGATCTATGCCTTTACAGAGACAGTTCCCGAAAGATACGCTGCATTGATGAAAAAACCCGAATCCCTGTGATGCAAAGGGGTATGGTCAAAGCAATGTTTAAAGATTATCTTGGGCAGGCGATTGTCATTGAGCATGAGAGAAACGCCAGCCACCCGGGCAGTTTCATATCGTTTTACGCTCACACGAAACCGCACGACAGAATTGAAGTGGGTATGATTGTGGAGGAGGGGGATATAATTGCAACCCTTGCCGATACCAGCCACTCAAAAGCCCAAATTATCCCGCATCTGCACTTCTCGCTCGGACGGCCAGCTAAATCTTTGTCTTATGATGGGTTTGTCTGGAATACGATTAGAAAAACAAAAGAAATAATTCTGTTGGATCCTCTGCCAGTCATTGATTGGCCTTATCAAGCGCTGGATGCTGGTGAAAGCATCTGTCAT
>JASFJF010000424.1:0-3950 GCA_050122255.1 Desulfobacterales bacterium | reverse complement strand
ACAATAATATAACGACCGGTATAAATAGTGTTGACTGTTTAATCATTGATCCTAACTTAGAAATGAGCGAGATGTTGTGACTCAGTTTCTTTTCTACAAAGGGAGTATCGGCGCATGCCTTCTGAAACGATCATACCAATTTTTCCATTGGGCCTGGTCTTGTTGCCACAGATGTCCTTACCACTCCATATTTTCGAGGACCGCTATAAGCAAATGATTAAAACGTGCCTGGCGGATGACAGGGTTTTTGGCATCGTCTATTTCAGCGGCAAACAATTTGAAACCAAGGGTTGTACAGCGCGCATTGTCGATATTTTAAAACGCTATGATGACGGCCGTATGGACATCATCACGAAAGGAGAAAAGCGGTTTAGTATAGAGGCGCTTTTCGAAAAAAAGCCTTACTTAGAGGCGCGCGTCGAATTTTTTGATGACGGGCTACCAGAAAATTCAGATTTAGAAGCATCGCAAAAATTGGCCCAGGCATGCATTCAGCTTCTCAGACAAATAAATGCCATAACCGGCCAATACACCGATGGTGACTTCATTGATCGGTTGGATGCAAAAGCGGTTTCTTTTCTGGCAGCGGCATGCGAAGGTTTCAGCTATCAGGAAAAGCAGCGGTTTCTGGAAATGACGGTCACCGTAATGCGTCTGCAAAAAGCCGCCCGGGCCCTTGAACAACTGGCTCACCGCCTAACCATTACCCGGGAAATAGAGCGTATCATTGGCGGAAACGGCAATTTGCCCGAATCACTCAAAGAGGGAGCGGAGACAATACAGTAAAATCATGAAAAAAGCCCTTACTGCAGATCATGTAACGATCGGCTGAAGGGCCATCTGTTTTCAAGATGAAAAAGAGCATTTCTATGCGTTAAGAAACCTACCCGTTAGAATATTTTTTCCGGAAGGCTTTGCGGCGCTCCCTTTTTTTACGCAGTTTCAGACTTTGCAGGCTCCTTCGATCCACCCCGCTGCGACGATGGCGAAAAAATCGCCTTTCCGGAAAATGCTCTGAGGACGAAAATTGTCGACGATCCGGCAGTGAACGCCGTCCGCCCCTGTCCTTTATAGCTCGAATGTCAACTGTATCAGCCACTGAATTCAGCCTTTAGTGTACATCGGTCAAATGATTTTTAAGAAATTCTTTGAGTCTTTCTTTACCGTCATTGGAAAGAGATCGGGAAGCATCCAACTCTTTTCCGTGTAATTCGTCATATCGCATAGCCGCCCGGATGGTTTCAAATTGCGCCACGCACCTTGCGCAATATTTGCACATCAGAAGATGCATGCGGATCAACATGCGTTGATAAAAAGGCAAGGACCGATTCATGGATTCTGAAACCATTTCAGAAACTTCTTTACAATTGTACATCCAGCGCACAGGTTAGCTCCTTTAAGACCCTGCGCTCAACCACCTATTTTCCAGGCAGCGCCGCAGGGACATGCGGGCCCGATAAAGCATAACCCAGCTGTTCGTCGCCGTTATCCCCAACGCCTTACAGATCTCTTCCGTACTGAGACCATCCAATTCGCGCTTGATAAAGGCTTTCGCCAGGCGTTCGGGCAGTTCCGCCAAACAGCGATAAAGCACATCTACAAATTCTTTTTGTTCATACAGATTATCCGGATTGACAGCCCACTTGGCCGGTTGTATTTGCCAATGTCCGCGGTCATCGAAATCCGGATCAGAGGTGTCCGTCAGAGTTTCAATTTTATCGGTAGACGGTTCCCGAATTTTTTTTCGGATGTGATCGACGATTTTATATTTCAGTATGGCAATCAACCAGGTTCTGCCGGCAGATTGACCCTTAAAATTTTCACGTGCGCGCAGGGCAGCCAGAAAGGTTTCCTGGACCAGATCCTCTGCAACGGCAGGATCTTTGACCCTTGACAGGGCAAATCGGTACAGAAGATCGCCATAGCTGTCTACCCACGATTCAGGGTTATCGATACTGGCGAGTTCGGTTTTGCGTTTGGTCATAATAGTACAAGATGTGCTGGCAGAAAGCCAGAAGGGATGGCACCAACAGGCCCCAAAGGAGCTTGCGTGCAACCCACACCGCCAGAAATGCGCCAATCTGAAGAATTATATCAGTGTTTTAAGCTGCTTGCAATGCATCTGATAGACAAAATCGCACAACTCAGACGGCCGGGCTTCAGGAGACATGATCAGAGCAGCAATAGCAGATAAAGCACTCTTCAGAAATGTGACAGCCGAGCCGGAGCAACAGCATGGTGCTCAAATGGCACTGATTGCTCGATTTGAGTTTGGCGTTGATACTAACTTAGCTTTTTGACAGCTTCGATGACCGCATCATAATCCGGTTCTTCAGAAAGCTCCTTGACATGCTGGATATATTGAATGATGCCATTGTGGTCCACAACGAAAATCGATCTTGCCAGCAGGCGCAATTCTTTTATGAGGACACCAAAAGCGCTACCGAAGGCGGCTTCGCGGTGATCCGAGAGCGTGACGACCTTATCGACACCGGCAGCCCCGCACCAGCGCTTTTGCGCAAAAGGCAAATCCGTGCTGACCGTTAAAATGACGACATCATCACCCAGCTGGCTGGCTGTTTCGTTAAAACGCCGGGTTTCCATGTCGCATGTCGGTGTATCCAGAGACGGCACCGCTGAAATCACGCAAATCTTGCCTTTAAACGATGAAAGTTTAACCGCATTCAAATCGTTATCCAGAACCTCGATGTCGGGAACCGTATCCCCCACATTGAGAACCGTACCCTTCAAAGTTAGCGGGTTGCCATGCAGCGTAACAGCTGCGCTACGTTCCTCCATTTCAAACTCCTTTCGATATCAGATCAATTTTAGCCATTTTATAATTCGTTTGGTTGCTCAAACATAAGACTTTTTCAAATGAAATCAATATGCTTATGTAATAGCTGTTACCTGAATCTTGCATGAAAAGTAATGAGAATGTGCAAAATTCAGACACCTTAGAATCACAGGGTCTTTGCGGTGCCCAGCGTTTTCTTGACTAAGCAGGTTAGACCCTTATTGTATTTTGTAAGTTTCAGGACGATCATTCGACCAAAAGCAAACCTTACAGGGAAAGCTCGGCAATGAATTGGGCAATCACCCGGGCATCCATAGTTGGAAGGGATCACCAAAATGATTCAGCGCTATTTAGGGCTTGCACTGGCGTCACTCTTGCTATTTTTAATCGGAGCACTTGGGCCAGCAACACACAGCCGGGCTGCAACGGTCAATCATGAAATCTGGGCCGACCTGCTGAGCAACTATATTACAACGGCCGGGGTGGATTACGCCGGATTAAAAAAGGAGGAAGGGCGGTTGGATCTGTATCTAGAAGTGCTTGAAAATACGGATCCGGAAATGCTGCCCCGCAACGAACAGTATGCCTACTATATCAATGCCTATAATGCCTGGACCATTAAACTGATATTAAGCGGTTACCCGGGTGTCAATTCCATTAAGGATTTCGGCACTATTTTGCAAAGCCCGTGGAAAAAAAAATGGGTGCGCGTCAACGGCAACATCATTACGCTGGATCACCTGGAGCATAATATTCTGCGGCCACGATACAAGGACCCGCGCGTCCATTTTGCCATTAATTGCTCGGCTGCCAGCTGCCCGCCGCTCAGACCGGAACCCTATCTGGCCCGAACCCTGGATCAGCAGTTGGATGATGCAACCCGCTCCTTTGTGAACGATGCCGACAGTTACCGATTGGAAGGCAACACCCTGTACATCAGCCGCATCTTCAAGTGGTTTTCAGAAGATTTTAATGAAGATGCCTTGGGATTTTACCTGCAGTACGCAGAAGACGATTTCAAAGAAAAGCTAAACCGCATCAGGGACCGCATCAAGATCAAATACTTGCGCTATGATTGGTCGCTGAATGATGTCAAAAGCTAAAAAAACTGGCCTAATGAAATGAGGTAAAACGTCAAGAATTTTGATCTAAA
>JASFJF010000423.1:0-3968 GCA_050122255.1 Desulfobacterales bacterium | reverse complement strand
CCAATCACCCCTCCCCCCGACATTACTCGAATCGCAAAGATTATTTTACCTACCTGGGCAAGGGTGCTTATAAACTGAACCCAAAATATCTGGGCGTTCCGGCAGACCAGATACTGCCACCTTCAGACCGGGTTCGGGAGCACGTCAAACGCAAACATATCGATCCGGCTAAACGGGCGGGTAAAAAGAGCCTTTCCTTGAGGGCCGGTGACATTCACAGGGAGCTTGGTTTCACCCGGCGCATCCCGGTGGTCTGCTCGGCCCTGAGGTCCCGCAAATTACAAAAAAAATGTGACATCAAACTCTCATACATCGACGGCCACAACAATACCACCGCAGCCACTTTTACCTATCGACTTAAAACGTATTAACCAACAGAATATGAAATGGAAAGCTCCCTGTTTTTGTCCACCCAGATCTTGAGATCGGCGAATATAATTTGAGGAGAAATCCATTTGTTGTAGGAAATGAATTCCTCGTCTGAATGCTTCAAAGCCTCAAAGACCGAATAGCCTCGCTCCTCCATATCCACCAGAAGCCGGAGGCCGCGAATGACAATATCCTCGCTTGTAAAAAAAATATTCAAATTAGGGAACCGCTCCCGTATTTCATACTGCATGGACATGATGCCGTCCAAAAGGATCACCCTGGCATGTTGAATGCGCAGGGGAAAATCATGGGTGCCGGTCATGTGATTGTAAACAGGTAAGTCTATGAATTTGCCCTCGTAAATCAGGGTTTTCATCTGAGCGATCATTTTGGATATTTTAGAAGACTGGGGATCGTACCCGCTCAAGCCTCGCCTTTCACGGATTTTCCGGTCCAGAAGATAGCCGTCTAAAGGCACATGAACGGCACTAACGCCGCGATCGGCCAGAAAGTCAACCATATGGCGGCAAAACATGGTTTTACCGGAAGCAGCCGCGCCCGATATAGCCAGAACATAAGCTGTTTCAGTACAATACCGTTCGAGTGGTGGGGTTTTTTCCGGAGTCAGGAAATGCTCAAGAATATATCGATAAATATGGATCGGCCTTTTCATCGCCCAATTAACTCCGAATGCCAATAGCGCGTGTCTTGCCGCCGGACAGCATGACGGCTTTGCCATTCACCTTAACCGGCTGCCGCATTTTAGTTGTGCCCTTTAAGGTAAGCTTAATTTTGTCCTGGGACAGGTCGATGTGATAGCGGATTTTCCGATGCCGGACTTTTATCACCAGTCTCTTCCAGTGTCGGGGGAGGTGCGGGGTGAATTGAGGGACCTGTTTGGAAAAATCGATTCCGGCAAAGTACCGCGTGATCACATCCAGAGTCCCGGCCATGACTCCGCAGTGGATACCCTCAGGGGTGGTACCGCCCTGGGTATCGTATATATCGGATTCCATGGCTTCCAGGAACCATTGCCAGACCGTCTCTTCATTATCCATGTAGCTTGAAATGATGGCATGAACCACCTTGCTTAAAGTTGAGCCATGGCTGGTGCGTTGTTCGTAGTATTCATAATTCTTCTTCATCACATCGACTGGATCCATCGCCGGATAACCCAAGCGGGTTAAAATGTCGCTTACGGCTTCAGGGGCAAGCACATAATAGGTCATGAGTGTATCAGCCTGTTTAGCCACCTTATAGGCATCCGGTGAGTCACCTTCGGCTTTTAAGATGCGGTCCATGCGGTGGATGTTTCCGTACTTTTCGCGGTAATGGTCCCAATTGAGCTCCTTCAATCCCATGTAGCCGTCAAACTGGCTGATGATTCCATTTTTGGTCATACCCACATTGAGTTTCAGATGTATTTCTTGCCACTTTTTGGTCTCATCGATATTAAATCCGATTTTTTGCTTTAGTCGCTTGCGTACGCCCGACGAAAGCGAATCGATGACCTCCATCGTTTTTTTCAGTAACCACACGACCATGATATTGGTGTAGGCATTGTCTTTAACACCGGGCACATCGGAACCCGGCAGCTTTTCGTGGAACTCATCGGGTCCCATAACCCCTCCAATTGAATACTTGCCGGAAACGTTATCCCGTTGAGCGATGCTGGCCCAGAAGCGTGCAATTTCCAGCATCATTTCAGCACCGTATTGATGAAGAAATTGCTTGTCGCCTGTATCTTCAACATAACGCCAGACGTTGTAAAAGATCGCAATCGAGACATGCCGTTGGCGACGGCTTAAATCCGGGCCCCATGAACCGTCAGCAGGATTGTAGTGAACGGACTGAGTTTCTTCATCGCTTCCGTCTGCTGTCTGCCAGGGATACATGGCGCCCTGATAGCCGTTCTCTTTGGCGTACCGGCGGGCGCCATCCAGCCTCCGGTAGCGATACATGAGCAGTGCTTTGGAGATCTCCGGAAAGCGCAGATTATAAAAGGGCAGGATGTAGAGCTCATCCCAGAAAACATGCCCCCGGTAGGCTTCCCCGTGCAGCCCTCGTGCGGTGATCCCGGCATCGATGACCCGGTTATGGGGCGAGGCGGCCACAAGCAGATGATAGGTATGCAGCCGGGCCACTTTTTGTATGAAACGGTCTCCATCGATTCGAATGTCGGCTCTTTTCCAGATATGGGCCCAGGCCCGGACACTGGGCTGTAAGACATCCTGATAGGATTTAACATCGGACAACGCACGAATACCGGCGGTAACCGGATCCATAACGCCTGAATCCAGGGAAGTATGGATGCTGACCAGTTTTTCCAGGGAATAAGTGGTATTCAATCGGGCGTCCAGGGTGCAAATTTCCGCAATATAACCTTTTTTCTTTGAAATCGTTTTGGCAGGCCGAAGGGTTTTATGGCCTGTATACATCGCTGTTTTGGCACGAATCACTACCTGATATTTGGATCGATTGGTTTGAACGTGCAAATAGATGCCAGATTTAGCTTTTCCCTGAGACACCGGTGATAGGTGCTTCGATTTGAGCTCACGGTAACGCGCAACGTTGTCGTTAATGACGGTGCCATCCAAAGCGGAGCGAATACGAATGGAATCACTATAGTTGACGGGGGTGATATCGAATTTCAAGGCGCAAAGATGCGGATCAGCCATGGACACCACCCGATGGGCGCGGATCAGGGTAATTCTTCCCAGGCCGTCCCGGCACACAATAGTTCGCGTCATTTCCCCTGTTTTTAGATTCAAATTATGGCGGTAACTTAAAATCTTCATATTCAGGGGACTGACATAATCAGACCGGCCGATGGCGAATTCGATCAATGTCCAGTTGGGGCAGTTCACAAAGTCGTTATTATAGATCCGCTTACCGCCTATCATCGTTGCTATTTTATTGTACACCCCTGCTATATAGGTGCCGGGATAATGGGCGTCCGAGGCATTTTCACCCTCATAATTTCCGCGGCTGCCCAGATAGCCATTGCCAATCGCAGTTAGCGTTTCCCGAAGTTTTTCATCTTGCGGATCAAAAAAATTATAGGTAAGATTCCACCCATCTGCCTCAATGCCGTCTTCGAACCACGCGTTGATCATGTCCACCGATATTTCGGCCATATCGCGAACTACGATGTCCGCACCGTGTTGAAGCAGTGTCGCCCCATCTATTTCCCTGGCAATCCCGAGGGTTAAGCCGAAGTTTCCATTCCTGCCGGCCTGTACACCGGATATAGCATCTTCGACTACGACGCATTCTCCCGGTTTCAACCCCAATCTTTCCGCCGCATTCACGAAAATGTCCGGGTCCGGTTTCCCTTTCAACTTCAATTTGCGAGAGACGATTCCGCATACCCGGGTTTCAAAATATTTTTCGATCTTTCCAAGCTCTAATATTAGTTTACAATTCTGGCTGGACGAGGCCACACCGATTTTAATGCCACGTCTTTTGCATTCCCTGATGAAAGCAATCGTAGAGCTGAACACATCGGGCCCTTCTCTTCGAAGTACTTTTTGAAAGTCCGCGTTCTTGCGATTTCCCAGCCCGCAAATGGTTTACTTATCCGGTGGATCGTCATAACT
>JASFJF010000422.1:0-3974 GCA_050122255.1 Desulfobacterales bacterium | reverse complement strand
ATGGCGCGTATGCCGATAACATCATCATCTGTGGTTTATTGAGTTGTCGTGGAGATGCATATAGTCATGCCGATGCCCTTTCAACAAAAGATGCCCGCGCTTTTCACTCCTGGCAGGCGAGCAGGCTGGCCGAAGCCGGGGTGGACTTTCTGCTGGCAGCGACGTTGCCGGCGCTCTCTGAGGCAACCGGCCTGGCAGCAGCCCTGGCTGCCACCGGAAAACCCTACATTATCAGTTTTATTTTCCGAGCTGAAGGCACCTTGCTTGATGGGACCCCTCTGAAAGAAGCCATTGCCTGCATCGATGCCGACGTCGATCCAAAACCCCTCGCTTATCTGTCCAATTGCACGCATGCTTCTTTTTTTAAAAGCGGCATCATGCACGCTGCAAATTCTTCTTCAACTGTCAGAAAACGAGTGGTCGGGCTACTGGCCAATACCGCCGCCCTTGAGCCTGAAGAACTTGACGATAGCGAAGAGCTGGTTGAAGAGGACCCCCGGATTTTCGCCCAATCGGTGGCCAGCCTTCATGCTGAACTGGGAATGAAGATTTTAGGCGGTTGCTGCGGCACGGATGACCGGCATATCGACAGTCTGGCAAAACGACTGCTTTCTTGAAACAGGCTCCGGTTTCCAACTTATAGGTTAGTCGAATCCGGGCACCGGGCATGCGTTGGGAGAATTTCTCCAACCACTGAACAGGGGAGGCTTAAGCATGGAAGAGAAATTGATTGGAATTGTTTCCAACTACTTTAGCAAAATATCGGTGGCGGCGATTGAAATAACAGATGGAACCGTGTCAGTGGGCGATACCCTCCATTTTTTGGGACACACCACCGATTGTGAATCCCGGGTAAGCTCGATGCAGATCGAGCACCAATCGATATCAGAGGCAAAGAAAGGTGACAGCGTCGGCATCAAGGTGTCTGAAAAAGTAAGAGAAAACGATAAGGTATATAAAATCGTTTCGGATTAATACTCTCTTTTTCAGCAGGCAGGTGCCCTTAAACCGCTATGGCTCATAGTCATTTTTGCACAGAAACTCCCTTACGCCGTTTCGATAGATAAATGACTTGACAGTTCGAAATTCCGACAGTGCCGAGGTCAAAATACGGTTACTGTGGTAATACCGGGGCAAATCAAGGTGATCCTGAAGCCGAAAAGTTATCTGATTGCCTTTATTGATGACAAAGGCATGTGTTTTCGCCGGCGCCCATTGTTTTTCAAAGCTGGTCACGCTCATCATCCCGCTGGGTACAAGTAATGCACGACACCGTTTCACCAAACGGCTGATGTCATCACTTTTTAAATGGTCAATGAAATCCCATAAATTGATCCCATCGAAACAACCGGGTGAATCGTTTAGAAACGCTAGCACATTTTCAAATACCAGCCCTTTGTTGCGGTTGCGGTTTAATTGCAAAAATAAATCACACACGTAGATTCGCTTCACCCTTCGAGCAAAATGCAAGATATTTTCGTTGCACACGGGTCCGACATCCAGAACCCGTACAGTCGATAGTTTGGCAAGGTTCTGAAAATACAATTTAAGCATCAAGCTGGTATATGCCGAAAGCGAGGGCTCAGCATGTGAGTAATCATAAACGGGTATAGTCGGGGTTGCCAATAATTAGTTCTCCTTGGCACTCTTTTTGGCCGCCTCGGTTTTGGGCTCATTTACCAACGATGGAGTTGCAGGGCTTGCTGATTTACCGCTTAAGGTTGTTTTTCTATGGGGCTCCTGGGCAAGCTCGATTGATCCTTTAAAATAGGCACCATCTTCGATTGAGATGCCTTTGGCCCGGATGTCTCCCAAAAAGTCGGCCTCTTTGGTAATTTCAACTTTGCCTTTGGTCGTGATATTGCCAATCATCTGGCCACTGATCTTCACATTCTGAGCTTTGATCTCGCCTTCAACCCGTCCCTTGGGACCCACCCTAAAATCATGGCCTTCTACCTGGACGTTCCCTTTCATGGTTCCCTCGATAACGAGACTTTCATTGCCACGAATGTGGCCTTCGATAGAAATATTTTCACCAATTATGGTGTTTTCAAAATGCGACGAAGAGGAAGGCACGGGTTTCGATGTCGGTGCCTCCGGTTTTGTGATCGTGTCATAAGCACGGGCTTGGCCTTCTTCTGGTTTTCTACCTTTTTTTAGCATAACGTCTCCTTTCGTTTTAGGTGAATTCTGATTCATAATATATCTCCGCCAGGAGATTTTTTGTATTCAGGTATTACCGCATAAACGACCGATCAAAACAACCGGGAATGGGGTTATTTTGCGTAATGGTTATTCAGAATTATAATGAGGTGGATGCGTATTGCGGAACTATCTTTGCCAGTTTTTGATCCTGAAAAAAGTGCTGGATTCGCACCGAATTCAGTTTTCGTTCAAAGATGGAAATTAAGCATTGAATGGTGTGTTTTTAAATTTGACTTTTTTTAAATTCAAGACCAATCAACTCGGACTCAATATTTCCATGAGAGCGCCTAGGTGATTGGTGGTGCAAAAAAAATCACCCCGTTAGCGCTCATGACACGTCCGCCCCCCTAAGATATTAAAGCAAAAATTATGCAATTTCAATACATCAACCAAATCAGATTAAATTTAATAGAATTACAAATATTTATAATTAAACGCGGCGGCCGGCAAGATCACAAACTGTGGCAAAAAGTATATTGTGCGTATACTTTTTTGAACGCGGATTCTTATAGAACAGCTCGGCTTGATCGCTCGACTTGGTTTGGATATTGTATTATGTTTACCCGGTTTGTCGTGTTTAAGGACAGAGCAAAAAATGCGGGCATTAATGAAAGGGGCTCTGGAAGCAGCCGGGGTTGACCCCAAACGATCTCCTAAGGAGAAGTTCAGCATGTGTTTACCGTATTTGGCGGCACCCGTTTTCATAAAGCTGCGGATAAAAAATTCTGGTAACGTTTCGGGGACTTCCTTGAGGATATGCTGAATAACGAGGAGGGGTAGGAAAATGGTAAAAATATCGGTTGAGGTGATTGAAGAGACCCTGGGTAAAGAAGTCCAGAAGTTGGACAAACGGGTCCGGGTGGTTGCTGTCGAGCCGGGCAAAAAAAAGGGTTTTTACCGGGTAACCCTGAGCAAGGATGCAAAAATGGGCAGCGCCGACCTTGAAAAGGAGATCCTGGAAAAATTCCTTCTCCGTGATGGTGGCAGCAAAAAATTAAGAAAAGCACTGGGCAAAGCCGTCAGCCATTTGAGCATAAACTACGGCCGGTAGCGGCCTCGCCTGCAACGAATATTTGTTTGTCAGGGTAAATGGTGACGATGCCATTGCGCATCAACTTTCCCCGGAAACAGCGCGCCGGCGGCACGCTCGTAGCGGACGGCTATGACGAGGCCTGGCAGCGCAGGGTGCTACAATCATTTGTTAAGCAGAAATATATTAATTCATTTGTCTAACCAAAAAGATCGAAATCGCCCCCCAGTACTCTATCGATGAGGCCGGTGCGGTAATTTCGAACGGCATCGCGGACGAGCGGCGAGGGTTCGTGGCGGTAGCGTCTGACAACGATAGCTCTGGCGTTTTCTTCAGTTGACAAAAAGCTTTTAGCCTGACGTAACTGATTTTGTTTACCGCTTGTCGGCGCTTCGGGCTGACCTACGACCTTTACCCGAACGCTAAGGCGGTTGTAAGTAGCACCTTTTTTGGGAATTTCCAGCACCTGCAAACCGGATTCGGGCTGCAGGATGGAATAGGCGCCGAGCCCGCTGATAGCCAAAATAATAGGATCTGCGGCCGAATTAGATGATTCAAGGCCTTGAAGCAGATCCTGGCGCATTCGGCGATTATGGCCCCACCGCTGATACATGTTTTGAAGCTGTTGGATGAAGGACTCACCGGGCTGCTCAGGCGGTGAGGCAGCTGGACCTGATTCGAGCATAAGGTAGGCATCCTGAGGAAGATTCTGATTGAGGCTCAGGTTGGCTTCGTCGAG
>JASFJF010000421.1:0-3993 GCA_050122255.1 Desulfobacterales bacterium | reverse complement strand
ATACGGGTTTGCCGAGCGTTTTGAGCAATTCGACAAAATCCTGAATTTCTTCGGCAAAGGCTGCCCCCTCGGATGCGGATATCCATTTTAGCCGCAGGCGGCGCTCGTCGATCCCCAGCAGTCTTAAAATTTCCCGGGTCTCCTCGATGACCGCCTGACATTTCACATTACCTTCCAGGTAATGACAATCACCGATGTGTCAGCCGGATACAAGTAACCCATCTGCCCCCTTCAAAAAGGCCTTTAGGAAAAAACCGTGGTTGACCCTGCCGGTGCACATCACACGGATCAAGCGTACGTTGCTGGGATACTGAATGCGCGATACACCCGCCAGGTCGGCACCAGCGTAAGCGCACCAGTTGCAGACGAAAGCCAGTATTTTAGGTTGCTCAGTTGTATTCATAGGCAAACTCGGTAAATAATTTTCAATGATTGTGAGCTTGCTGTTTTTCTGGAAGCAGCGAAAATCGCAGTTAATTCCTGTGCTTCCTTTAATAGCAGTTCGACTCGTTCTTTTTTTAACTTGGTCCTTTTTATCAACTCGTCACTTTTCATTTAATATTCATTATTCACTATTCAATTGCTATAAAAGCCTAATCATTTCCGAAATTTTCGACCATTGCGTTCAGCTGTTTATCTTTGTAATGAGACAGGGACGCGGCGCCGGTGGGGCAGGCCACATTGCAGACGCCGCAGCCGGTGCACAGCGCTTCGGTCACGATCGCTCGCTGACGGCCCGTGGCGCCTTGCTTGACCTGAATGGCTTCAAAACAACAGGTCTTTTCGCATTCTCCGCACGCCCGGCAAAGTTCGGCATCCACGCGAGTGATCATGCCTTCCGCGACGATTTCTTTCTGGGAAAGCACGGTGACCGCTCGTAAAACGGCTCCGCGTGCCTGGGCGATACTTTCATTGGCAAATTTAGGGCCCTGGGCCAGACCGCACAGATAATAGCCGGGTGCCGCAAAATCAAGCGGCCTGAGCTTTGGATGGGCTTCCATAAAGAATCCATCTTCATCGAGCGGCAGGCGCAAGGCCTGTGCCAGCTCGTGGCTTTCCGGTCGGGGTCGAATCGCGGCGCTTAGAATCAAAAGATCGGCCTGCAATTGAACCGTGGCCTGTAAGTGGGCGTCAAAAACGGAAACGCCAAGTTCACCATCTTGCTGCGTCACCCGGGGTTTGCGTTCAAGCGTATACCGATAAAAACGAACACCCTGCCGGCGGGCTTCTGAATAAAAGCGTTCTTTAAACCCAAAGGTGCGAATATCCCGGTACAGGACCGATATTTGCGCCTCGGGCTGAATGGTTTTCAACTTCAGACTGTTCTTTACTGCGGCTGTACAGCAGACTCGGCTGCAATACAAGTTCTCCGGTTCGCGGGAACCCACACATTGAATCATCGCTATCCGCATAAATTGCCTGGCCTTATCGGGCCTGGAATTCAGCAGCTTTTCAAATTCTTTCTGGGTGATGACTCCCGGGTGCTGTCCGTAAAGATATTCCGAGGGCACATGCTCCGATCCACCGGTGGCAACAACGACAACACCGTGAGAGATCGTTTGGGATTGGCCCTTTTGCAGGATGGATGCCGTAAAATTTCCGCAACTTCCGGTGATGGATACCACCTGCGTTTCTTTGCAAACCTGAATCAGAGGATGATTGTCAACTTTTTGGATCAGGTCTTGAAGATACAGGGCCGGCCGGGCGCCATCTTCCGTGTAAAAAAGGGTGCGGGCATTGCCGCCAAGCTCTGCGGTTTGCTCTACGAGCGTGGATTTGAATCCCTGCTCCGCAAATGCCGTAGCGGCGCTAAGCCCGGCCAGGCCGCCTCCGATGACCAGGGCCTCCGGCACCACGGCGTAAGTGGTCTCGTACAGCGGCTCTAAAAGACGGGCACGTGAAACAGACATTCGCACCAGTTCTTTGGCCTTTTGGGTCGCGGTTTCCGGTTCGGCCTGATGCACCCAGGCATCCTGTTCACGGATATTGGCCAGTTCGAACAGATAGGGGTTGAGGCCAGCCTCGCGCAACGTATTTCTAAAAAGCGGCTCATGTGTTCGCGGGGTGCAGGAGGCCACCACCACGCGATTGAGGGCATGCTTTTCAATGGCTTGTTTGATTTCCTGGAGTTGATCGGCGGAGCAGGCAAACATGCAGTCGGTCGCATACTTTACACCCGGCAAGTTGCGGGCAAACTCGGCGACTACATTCACATCAACAACACCCGCAATGTTGATGCCGCAATGACAGACAAAGACCCCGATGCAAGGCGCCTCGCCACTGACATCCCGTTCTTCATGGCTGAGCGAGGCTGCTACCTGTGAACCTCTGGCACCGGCCAGCAGGGCGGTTGCCTGAGCGGCTGCGCTGCTGCCCTGTTGGACAGAATCCGGAATATCTTTGGGGCTCTGAGCGGCCCCGCAGACATAGATGCCGGGTTTGGCAGTGGCGACGATGTCCAAAGGATCAGAGGCGCAGAAACCATGCTCATTTAAGGGCAGGCCAAGGCGCTGGGCCAATTGCAGTGTAGACGCATTCGGGCACAGGCCGACGGAAAGAACGACCATATCAACCGTTTCTTCCTGAAGATAGTGGTCTGGCGTGGCGTAAGATATGCTCAAGGTATCGTCTTCTGGGTTTGGAACGACTCTGGATATCAATGAGCGCACATAGCGCACGCCATTTTCCGCCCGGGAGCGCTCGTAAAAGCGATCAAACCCTTTACCGTGGGCGCGCATATCGATAAAGAAAATGCTGGTTTCGATCTGGTCGGCATGCTCTTTGGTGGTGATGGCCTGCTTGGTGGCGGACATACAGCAGACAGTGGAACAGTAATCATTTCCCAAATGGCTGTCACGCGATCCGACACACTGGATCCAGGCAATTCGGTGCGGAATTATCCCATCGGATGGGCGCTGAATATGCCCCTGGCAGGGGCCGGCTGCTGAAAGCATGCGCTCGAATTCCAGACTGGTGATCACGTTGGGCCACCGCCCGTAACCATACTCCCCCTTTAAGCGCGCATCGAAGGGCTCAAATCCGCCGGCCAGAATCAGCGCCCCGGTGTCCAATGTAATGATTTCATCTTGCTGGTCAAAAACAACCGCCTTATTTTTGCAGACCTTTTCGCAGATGCGGCACTTACCTTTTGTAAAGTAGGTGCAGTGTTCTTTATCAATCGTGTAAACCAGCGGGACGGCCTGGGGATAGGGAATATAAATCGCTCTGCGCTGATTAAGATATACATTAAAGGGATCGGGCACTTTTTGAGGGCATTTTTCGGCGCAGAGGTTACAGGCCACGCATCGTTGCGGATCAACGGCGCGGGCTTTCTTTTTTAGGGTCAGCTGAAAGCGGCCGGATTCGCCTACTAAATCGAGAACATCCGTATACGCCAGAATATCGATGTTGGGATGATTGGCCAATTTCGCCAGCTTGGGGCCCAGCATACAAGACGAGCAATCATTGGTGGGAAAGGTTTTGTCGAGCTGGGCCATGACACCCCCCACATGGGGCTTTTCTTCTATCAGATGCACTCTAAAACCGGAATTGGCAATATCCAGAGCGGTCTGGATGCCGGCAATGCCACTGCCGATAATGGTGATGGATCCGATTTGCTCGTAATGTGGCATGGCTGGCTTTAGGGTCATGGGTTATTCCAAGTTGAGCTGCTTGAGCAGAGAAAACGGGTCTGTGATGTGCTGCTTGAGCCAGCGTCCATGGCCGGCAACATCAAGCGCCAGCCCAATGAGCTCACTAAAGTAATAAATCGGCAGGGAAAACTTTTTTTGCCAATCCGCCGCTATCTTTTCCTGATGCATGTCCAGGTTGGCCTGACACATTTGGCACGATACCACAATCGCCTGGGCGCCGACCCTTTGGGCCATATCATAGAGTTTGCCGACAAGCTGAGAAACAATATCCGGGCGTGAAAGTACCTGACTGGCGCCACAACAATCGGTTTTGTATGGCCAGGGGATGACGGTTGCCTTC
>JASFJF010000420.1:0-3996 GCA_050122255.1 Desulfobacterales bacterium | reverse complement strand
GCGCGTGATCACCGCCGAAGACCGCACCCTGGATTTTCTCAAGGACGTTGTAACAAAGATCTGGAAAGTGATCTGGGAATCCGGCCAGATGGCCCGGGAAATGTTCCCGCAGCTCAAAAGTTCCAAATATCCCGGGATTCCCGAAGAGCTGAAATTCATTCATGCCGAAGACATGCTCGACATGTACCCGGATCTGCCGCGCAAACAACGCGAGACCCGCACCTTGATGGAGCACGCCCCGGCGCTTTTTATCATCGGCATCGGATGGCCGCTCAAAGACGGCTATCCGCACGAAATGCGCGCTGCCGATTACGACGACTGGGTCACGGAAACCATCGTTAAAAATGGTGAACAGTACCACGGGTTAAACGGTGACATCCTGGTGTGGAATCCGGTTACCAAAAGGCGCCACGAGCTGACCTCGATGGGCGTCCGTGTTACCAAAGAAACGCTCAAGGTCCAGCTCAAGATGTCGGGCCAGGAAGATTTTCTCAGCCTGCCCTACCACCAGGCCCTGCTCAAAGATGAAATTCCATTAAGCATCGGCGGCGGCATCGGGCAATCCAGAACTTACATGTACCTGCTGCGCACCGCCCATCTGGGCGAGGTCAGCGTAACCGTATGGCCTAAGATCCTCAAAGACATCTGCGCCAGCAAAAATATCTTCGTCCTGGAATAGTTGACGCGACTTCTAAAAAAATCCCGCTTCTTAGAAATAAGAACGGGATTTTTAGTGCCGATGTCAGGGCAAAATGTCCATATGTGACGGACGTGTTTTCCAAAAACATCTGAAGTTTAAATTCGCTTGACAAGTGTTTGCGCTTTGAAATACTGCTTTGGTAATATGAATTGCTTCTAAAGTTCAATCTCACTCTGATTCTCTTTCTTGGTTTATCAGCTCACTTCAGGTCCTTGTTGTCCGTTTGGTCTTTTTTCCGTCATCTCCCCGTAGAAACTGATACCGGTTTCCATCAGGCTTTAACCTGCCCCTTCTCAATAAAGCGGGAAGATTCAATGGAGAAACCCCTCAAATTGTGCATGCCTGACGCCTGACAGGGTCATTCGATCCTGCCGTGAAAGACATGCAAAATGTTGCTATCGCAAGGGTGGCACCTGTTCGATTTTTATGGGTGCATCATGCGCATTCCAGCATAAAGGCTATTTAAAAAGGTCACCTTGGTCACCATCATGTTACTAACCTGTAAAGGAGGACTGTCATGAAACTAAAAAAATGTCTTATTACGGGCTTTATGATCACCCTGCTGGTGAACGGGACACTGGTGGGCTCCCCTGTTTGGGCCGGCAGGATGGCTGGACCATCTGCTATTATTGAAAATATGGCCTATCCTTTGCCGAATAAACCGTCATTTGCCGTGTTACCTTTTAACAACACCAGCGGCGAAGCGGAGCCAAAATACATATGCGATGGTTTTACCAATTCGCTATTCGATACCCTATTTAAGAGAACAGACGTGTTTGTAATCCATCCGATGTCGACATCAAAATATGTGCAAAATCATATACCATTAAACAGGTCGCCGAAGAACTGGGCGTTCAATTTGTCGTTAAGGGTGATTTAAAAAAGTAGGGGACCAGGTGCAAATTGAGGTGCAGATGATGGACGCTTTGAAGGGCACAACGGTATGGTCGCAAAGCTATGATCATCGCATGTATGATATATTGAAGATTCAGGATGATATTGCGCTCAATCTGGTCAAATCAGCAGGAGCGAAATACGACACCTGAAGGACATCGCAAGGCCAAAGAATTATGCCAGCAGGCAATCGCTTTGGATTCGAATTATTTGAAACCGTATATTGATTTGGTACATATCTGGTCAGATGAAGCGCGCTGGGGATTTAGCGACTCGCCGGAAAAAGCATTGCAGAGCGCCCGTGATATCGCCCGGGCGGCTATAAATATAGACAGCACCAGCTCAGAGGCTTACACAGCAATGGGCACTTTTAGGCCTGGGTGGCGCCAATCTATTGGCAGGCAACTATGAGAAAGCCATTCCGTATTATCAGAAAATGATTGATGGTGGATCAAAATTCTATCGCGTATATTCGGACGTTGCTGCCTGTCAGGTGTCCCTGGGTCGTAAAGAAGAAGCCCAGGTTAATTGCAAAAAAGTACTGCAGTTTAATCCTAAATTTAAAATGCAAAAACACATAACGCGGCTTCCTGCCAAAAGCCCGGAAGCAGTTAAATTGTATACGCAAGCATTGCAAAAACTGGAGTTACCGCAATAATCATTCCAAATGATAACAGCTTTGAAAGCGGGGTCGATAAGGGCCCTGCCTTTTCTTTTCAACAGGGTTTCTCTTCAGGCTTGCCCCGCTGGCCCCATAAAATGCAGAGCCTTTTGAATTGGGCTTAGATAATTCGTAGAATTGGGGTAAACGAATTTGACCGCGGACCTATCGCCAAAAAGCTTTACAAACGTTGTAATCAGCAGCAAATGTATTGTTATATGAATGAGGCTACAAGGCAGGGGAGTTCTTGCATCCCTCCGCTGATAATAGCGGAATTATTTGTCGGTAGCAAAATCGTGCACTATCTGACCGGTTTAGACGTTGCCTTAGGGCATCCATAACCCCAAAGCCACGCAGAGGCGCAAATTTGATTTTACGTTTAGCCCCTTAAGTTATACTTGAATTCTGTTTTTTTGCTACACCCCCTTAACTCTGAGTTTGCACGCTGAAGTCACTTAGATATCATTCCGCTGTCAATCTGAGAAAGGCTTCCCGGGCCCTCATATAATTAAAATCAGCGAAGACAATATGGGTGCATCATGAAATTGAAATATTGCGGCTGTGGCTGTATCGCACAGGTCACATACAAAATTAATGATCATAACGCATTTTCGATAGGCTGCTCTGTTTGTGACAACAAAACGCCAGAATGCGAAACCCTCACCGGAGCGGTTTTGCTGTGGAATCAAATTTATTACTATGCTCTGCCGCCTTATGTAGCGGAACCTGCCTAAAAGCGCTTCAAAAGCCCCATCTGAGTTCCGATCACTGCGTTTTACCGCATATCAAAATGTTCACCTACGAATGTGAATGCTCTGCTTTCATGTCGGGCCTGCGGCAAGCTGAATTGTCATATTCACGACGACGGGCCTGCCATGGCGTCGCTCGTTAGAACAAAAAGGGATAGGCGTAATCTATCGATTTTTTTACCTTTTTGGTATACCGTCTCAATGACCCTGCCTATCAACTCAACCATCCAACCTGATCGCCAATTTAAATCCTGGCCAAAAAATTCATAAAATTGAATAATAGAGCACTTAATTTTAGTTTTATTAAAAATTTAAGTTGATAATTTTTAACTTTATGATAATATAGTCTTAAAGGGAGGCCCGCATGATTATTCGAGAATGTCCTGTCTGCCAGGAGAAACAACTTAGAATTAAGAGACTGGCCTGTGCCAGTTGCGGAATCAGTTTCGAAGGGGATTTTTATACTTCGCCTATGCTGAACCTGTCTTCCGAACATCAGCAATTCATCGAACTATTCGTTCTCAACAGCGGCAGCCTCAAAAAGATGGCCGACAGTATGAATATTACCTATCCGACGGTTCGATCAAGGTTGGATGCCGTCATTGAAAAACTGAAGCAACAGATTGAGAAAAAAGAGGACTATAAAAATGAAATCCTGGAGCGCGTCGGCCAAGGCCGTCTGACTCCGGAAAAAGCGGCCCTCATCATCAAAAGCTTGTGATCAGCAGAACAAAAAAATTTCCGGACCCGTCTGCAAATACGCAACCATTAGGGAGGACGCAATGGACGATAAGCAAAAAATCAAGAAGATGATAAAAGAAGGTACCATAACTCCCGAACAGGCTGAACTTCTACTTCACGCGCTTAACGAATCCGAGCGCCGCAGACAAACGGTCATAAATGATATTAAGGCTCAAACAAAATCCCGCAACAATAAGGCCAAGGGATTATTCGGGTCGATCCTTTTTGTGGCCCTGGTCTTGATTTCAATC
>JASFJF010000419.1:0-4000 GCA_050122255.1 Desulfobacterales bacterium | reverse complement strand
AATCCGGCAGCCTATACCCACACCAGTATCGCCATCCGGGATGCGCTTTCGCTGCTAACCAAACCGCTTGTCGAGATCCATCTTTCCAACATCAACAAGCGGGAGACTTTCCGGCAGACCTCATTGATTGCCGATATTGCCACAGCCCGCATTTCAGGATTCGGTCCCTATGGGTATCAGCTAGCGTTGGAAGGTATGGCGCAATTGCTGTCACGAGATTAAAAAAAACATTGACAGTTACGCCAAAAAACAGGTATGAAGAAAAAAAATGACTAGGCAGACAACATGGCTTTAGATTATAACACAATCGGCTATTTTAATTTCGGACGCTTCTTTTTTAGCTTTAGAGGCGTCCATCCGGTTGTCTGACGTTCAGCGTTAAGCGTTAATACCCCCGGGTGGATTTGAACCACTCGGGGTTTTTTAGTTTTAGAAGCCTCGAGATTAGAAATCAATCTCGGGGCTTTGTTATTTGAAGCTGTTTTAAAATAGGTTGAGCCCGTTGCCCGTTAGGCCCCGTAGATTTTAATTAACCGCAAACGGACGCAGACATTTGGCCGAGCGACCTGCTCGGCCAAAATCCTCAATCGCTTCGCGATAATTTTTTTCATCTAAGATTTTTGTGACCGATTCTATTAATCATCAGCAGGAGGTTATGACCATGAAACTAAAACAAATTTCCGTACCCATCGAAAATTCACACGACAGACTCTATGAAATCACAAAGGCCCTGGCCGACAGAGGCATCAGGCCCAGGGCCTTTACCCTGGTCGACAAAGGCAATTTCGGCGAACTTCGCCTTCTGGTTTCAGACTTAACGGCTGCCCGGCAAATTTTGATGCAGAGGGAAATTCCCGGGCGCATCGACGAAGTGGTTGCACTTGAGATTCGAAACCAGCCCGGACATTTATCCCACATCATCCAAGCGTTAATGGATGCTGAAATCAATATTAAATACAGCTATGCATATGCGGGCAATCATTTGGGAAAAACCATTATGATCTTTTGTTTCAGTGATAATGACCGGGCCTTACAGGTTCTGAGCGAAAAGCGCATTCACGCCCTGGATTACCTGACCTTCGACATGCTGGAAGCCGCAGCCTAAGAAGCCGGGGATGATTTAATCGATATAAAAACCGGCCTATAAAAAGTGAATTAAATTAAGGACTGTTGCTATGAAAAATCTTAAACTGGTCGCCCGCGATACACAAAAGGGCACGGTGGTCAATGTCTCCGGGGTTGACATCGGCCGTGATTTTGTTGTGATCGCCGGTCCTTGCAGCGTCGAAAGTGAAACGCAGCTGCTCGATACAGCTCGGGCCGTCAAAGCCGCCGGCGCGGATATGCTGCGCGGCGGTGCCTTTAAACCCCGTACGTCACCCTATGCTTTTCAGGGGCTCGGTCTTCAGGGGCTGAAGATATTGGAAAAAGCCCGGCAGGAAACCGGATTGCCGGTCGTCACTGAGGTGGTCGATCCCCGTGATGTGTCCTGGGTGGCCGAGTTCGCCGATGTGTTGCAGATTGGTACTCGCAACATGCAAAACTTTTCTCTTCTGAAAGAGGTTGGAAAATCAGGACGCCCGGCACTGCTTAAACGCGGCATGTACTCTACTCTCGAAGAATGGCTCAATTGTGCCGAGTACATTTTGAGTGAGGGCAATCCGGATGTGATTTTGTGTGAACGCGGCATCCGAACTTTTGAAACCTACACCCGCAACACGCTGGATCTGAGCGCGGTCCCGGCTATTAAGGAACTCAGCCATCTGCCGATCATTATCGATCCGACCCACAGCACCGGACGCATCAGCCTAATTGAGTCAATGAGCATGGCAGCGGCCGCCGCCGGTGCCGACGGCATGATCGTTGAGGTGCATCACAAACCTGAAGAGGCCTTGTGCGATGCCGACCAAGCCCTGACGCCCGATATTTTTGCAACTATGATGAAGCGTCTGAAACCGTTGACATCTTTTCTAGAAAGCCTGCCATCAGAGTCAGCTGCTAAAACCAACCGGATATTGTGAGGTAAAAATGAAACCGGAAGAAATTCGTAAAAAGATTAATAAAATTGATCGCGAGCTGCTGGTTTTGCTCCAGGAAAGAATGGGGCTGGCACTGCGATCCAATAAATTCAAGGAAACGCTTAACGACCCGCAGCTGGAAAATAGTATGCTGGAACGCGCGGAGCGTTTAAACCTGGATCTGATCGAAAGCACCTTTACCCGGCGTCTGCTGCATACCATTATTGAGGAAACCAGGCGATTGCAGGATGAAGACCGGTCATTGGCGGCGTTTCAGGGGGAGCACGGGGCTTATGGTGAAGTGGCTGCCCGGCAGCTGGTTCCAAAAGGTGCTTATATCCCCTGTCTTGAGTTTGTCGATGTTTTCCGCGGTGTTGAAGAAGGCTACTTCGACCTGGGCGTTGTGCCGGTGGAAAACTCTTTGGAAGGTGCCGTCACACAGGTCAATGACCTACTGACCACCACCGATCTGAAAGTCATCGGTGAAGTCAAGGTGACCGTCAGTCATTGTCTGCTGGCCACGGAGGAGACCGATTACCGTGAAATCCGTCAGGTCTTTTCGCACCCCCAGGCACTGGCCCAGTGCCGCAATTTTTTGATGCGTAACAAACTTGAAGCGCGTCCTTATTATGATACCGCCGGAGCAGCTAAAATGCTAGCGCGCGAAAATCCCAAAGCAGCGGCAGCCATTGCCAGTTCCTTATGCGCCGAATTATACGATCTTGAAATTATTAAGGAAGGCATTGAAGACGGAGCGTCAAATTCCACGCGTTTTCTGCTCCTGGCCCGGGAGCCGTATCCAGACACCGGTGATAAAACGTCTATCATATTTGCCGTGCCGCACGAGGCCGGCCGACTGTATGCCGTTCTCAAGCTATTCGCAGAGGCAGGGGTCAATCTGACACGCATCGCCTCGATGCCGCTGCGTTCGGATCCGGGCAATTACAGTTTTTTCCTCGATTTTGAAGGCTCGGGCAAACATGAAAAGATCGCAGCTGTTCTAAAGGAAATGGAAGGCTTCACCAAATGGATGAAACATTTGGGCAGTTATCCGGCAGATAAAACTATCTGAATTTTGTATGAAAATGAATGAGACGACTAAGTTACAAATTAAAAATATCAAAATCGATAGAATTCCTTAAAATAAAAGGCGTTCCCTTATTTTTAATTTGATACGCTCACTAGTGGACGACCATAACCGGGCATGCAGCAAGATAAATCACCTTACGGCTGACACTGCCCACCAGAAGTCCTTTGACAGTCCCCAGGCCGCGGGTTCCCATCACGATGAGATCCGCCTTACAATTTTCAGCGACCTTTAATATGGATTCCGTCTCGTTGCCTTCCTGCAGTTTCTCTTTTACGGTGAACGTTGTGCGGCCCAATTTCTGCCGCGCATCATCAAGGACTGCTTGGGCCGCACTTTTGCGCTTGGCAAAGAGCTTCTCAAAATCGGTATAACCCAGTAGATCAGAGGGATTTCGAAACACATGCACCAAGCATAAGGTGCCTTCAAAACGTTCGGCAATCGCCTTGGCCCGCTGCAACGCTTTCTGGCTATATTCAGATCCGTCAAAGGCTAAAACAATATTTTCAAACATTTTTTCCTTTCTAAAACCCATGGGGTCTTATGGATTGATTTGCGGATTACGCTTCGTGGAATACCGGCTGCCCGATTTCACTCAGGGAAAAATTATAAAAGACATGATGGCCATCGTAATCCAATACCCGTAAATCATCAGATTGTTTGAGATCACCCAAAATTACGTTAAAGTGTTGGCCGTAGCGCTGTTTGACCAGATCCTCGGGAACTTCGTATGCGATGTATTTTTTAATGCCCTTTTGGGTCAGTTTCGCGATCAATTTGGGATCGTCCAGCGCGGCATAGGTGGTCAAAATTAAAATGGGCCCTGTTCCTGTAAATAAAATGCCTGCTCTCATGGGGCACCTCCTTTTGTTGAATGGGTTTCCAGAAGCACCTG
>JASFJF010000418.1:0-4032 GCA_050122255.1 Desulfobacterales bacterium | reverse complement strand
AATCCTGGAAAGGTGACATCCTCCGATGTGTCTATCGTATAGGCCAGATCGACGAGGTCCACATCCACCAAAAGATCACTACCGCCAAAAGCGATATAGCTTACGATCGGATTGGCCGGCGCGCTAAATTCAGTTACGATATCAATGCTAAAACCGTCGGCATCCATGCTGACATGGCTGGCTTCGCCTTCTATCAATTGGCTTTCATGGGCTTCATGGGTGGCCAGCACGCGGTCACTGAATCCCCGGCGGCCAACATCGCTGGTTCCCTGATTGTCTTCCGAGCCCGATGCCATGCAAAACTGCCGGACGCCATCGGTCATGCCTATAGAAAGGATGCTGCCCCGGCCGTTAGAATCCGTATCGAGTGTGCCGTTTTTGGTATAGAAAAGAATATAGGCCTTGGGTCGAAAACCGACACCGCTTATGGACTGGGTTCCGGTGCCTGAATTTACGATAAAGTTCCCGGTTTTGACCTCAATTCCGGCATGAGCGGCCTGTGGCAGGCCCACAAGACAAAAGGCTGCCAGCAATGCAATGGCAAGCACGAGCATGCTCTGTTTTGAAGCGGTTTTACGGCAATATAAAGCCAGAAAACCGTTGCGGTTTTTATGGTAACTATTGGTTAATTTCATAATTCTAGCTCCCTATATTTTCAATTTTACCGGCGGTAATCGTAATCTGAGAGACTGCATTTCCCGTCCGCGCGGGAACTTTGGCTTCTGAGGTTACTTCATAGTTGAATCTTAAAAACATCGTCGGATCCCATCCCGGCGCGATACCGGCCCCGTTATAAACAGACGCTATGCCATATTGAAAATCCGATTTGCTATCCGAAAACGGCAGCATGTCGTAGAACTCATCATCTTCATCAATGACGAGGTCCCCATCGTTATCAATACCATCTGAGCCCAGATTGTACCGGGCGGTCGTAAAAAGGATGTATTCATCGAGTTCGTCGGTCAATCCATCGCCATCATTATCAGTGCTATCTTCTCCATCGCTACTATCGGATCCGAGGTTGACAGTTGGGAGCGGATATTGATCATCGAGCCAGTCCGTCATCACATGCCACCCGCTTTCAGCTGTAAAAAATGCCATTTTATGCAATTGCGTATTTGCGGTTATATTTAATTCTGAATTGCTCATGGTGGTGGCCGAAATGCCAATTATCGTTAGCAGCACTAAAATCAACAGGGCTGCTACCATCACGGATCCTTCATCTTTTTTGAAGGTGGCTTTAATTTGAATCATTCGTCTCTTCTCCCTTGCCTACGCATATTTGCTTTTGGCTGATATTTTCCACAATCTTCATGGCTTTAGGCCTTGAGTGTTTCAGCACCGCTAAACACTTTGGGGCTAAATGTTCGCTCTTATAAAATCAAGGCTGACCTCATTTTCCTTTTGATCAAAATTTCCACATCCTGATTCTTCGTCTGTCCAGCGCACCGAAAGGTTTATGGTTTTGGTACTCGGTATGGGGGTATCTTCAGTAGCCGACCACTGCAGGCAGTAAATATTGTTCGCCGATGCGTCCGATTGCGTATCAGTGCCCAGTAAAGGATCATCATAATCCGCTAACGACATCAGCTCCTCTACTTTTTCCGAAGCCAACATAGTTGCCTCCGTACGCATTCTGGCCGAAGCATTATTATTGATGGCTGATATTTGCATGCTGCTCACCGCTAAGATACCGATGGAAAAGATGGCAATCGCAATCAGCGCTTCGATGAGCGTAAAGCCTCTGATATCAGGCATCATTCTAATTTTGTTGGCAATCGCTTTTGTTTTCATCAATTAGAAACCTCCTCAATTAATAGCCCATATTGCGGCATTTGATTTTATTGGTGAGGCTCATATTTCGATCCCCTGAGGTAGCCGTAATCGCCACTTCAACAGAACGAATATGCGGCAAGTCAGCTGCCTGGATGGGAAAGGGTATTTGCGAATCATCGTCCCGATGATAGCTAAAGGTCAGGTTTGTGATCTGGTCAGCGGCGACCTGCCAAACCCCGCTGGAGCCGTCCCATCTTTCCAGGTTACTGTTGGCTGCATTCAGTCGATAAGCAATGATTTCAAAGCCGGCATCGGCGGCGGCGGCATCTATCGTTCCGCTATCATTGCTGTCCACGGTGAAAGCGATACTATTGGTATTGGTGGCAGCTCCCGAGCCATCGTGGGGTGACCCCAAACTTAAAAAATTCTGAACAAAACCGGCGGTTGCGGGGGGATCGGCAGTGCTGTATCCTGCCATCCTAATTTCGCGTTCAAGAAGATATAAAGCCGCCCGCATATTTTGCTGCATTTGCACGACAAGCTGCTGGGTCCGGTGGGCCTCTGCCTGCGAACGGTAAGCTGTGTAAATTGTAGCCATGACAAGAGACGCAACCACCATGGCGATTAGAAGTTCAATTAATGTAAAGCCTTTTTGATTCATTAATCTATTCACCCCTTGGATATTCAAACCCGGCTAACCCGACTAATTAATCTGGATATTGCCGACCGTCGATATGGTTACTGTATTTTGTCTGGAACTGTTTTGGAATGTAATAAAAACGGTTCCTGAGCCCAGGCCGCCGACATTATTGCGGGGAAGCCCATCGGGAGCAAAGACTAAACCGGTATTGGGATTCGAAAAAGTCAGACCGTCCCCTCCACCTTGACTTAGATCAAGTCTTACGCCTGGATAATCCGACCAATTTACCGTCTGGATCACTTGATCATTCACCGCATTAAAATCAAAGCTTAAATCAGAATCGATATAGACCACATAATCATTGGTCCGAAATTCAATCCCACAATTTCCGTTTCTGCGCACAGATTCCATTTTGGCTTTCTGAAAACTTGAGTAGACATCCCTGGCGGCGCGACCCAACTGGGCATTGTTACGCCAGCCAATCAAGCCGGGTATTGCAATTGCGGCCAAAATGGCCATGATTGCAATGACGGTTAAAATTTCCATAATCGAAAATCCCATTTTGTTGCGCATGGTCTGAATCTCCTGCGATTTTTATTTCGTGTCAACGATGTACACATCAAATTTCATGCCAACTTGTGATCATAAAAGATTTCTTTTTCTCAGCATCGACACCAGCCGGATGAAAAGAGTTATTCTTTTAATATGCTGATATATATAGATAAATATGTACGACCAAATTTTTTTAAAAAAACCGGTATGCTTCAACCTGAAGTCCGATTTTTTCAAACTATTAAATCTTTTAATGCGCCATAAAAACTTTTTTAAGGTTATGCAGAAAGCTCAAGTGGCGCCTATTTGACCACGAAGGACACGAAGGACACGAAAGGATAAAAGTAAATTGATGTGTTATCCCCTTTGTGATCTTCGTGTTCTTCGTGGTGAGATCATATCAGACGTATCCAATTAAAGTTCGGTTTCATTTTGTCGATAAAGTGAATTATAGAAGCAAAATATTAAAGGAGGAGGGATAGCCATCAATGATTAATGTTTCTCTAGATTCACACACGGTTGAAGATGCAAAGCGTGGATTAATCAATCAACTAAAATTAAAATTAGATCATACAGATATAGAAACGGTCTGCCGCGAACAATATGGTATTAAATCAATTAAAGGCTATGAATATAAAGACGGCGATATTGTCATCGATAATAATCAGGTCGCATTTAAGCTTGATTTTGAGGTTCGTTTTCCTATCTCAATCTTGGTCAATGATGGTGGGGATGATGCCATCTCATTATCGGAGAAGGATGTTGGCATTTTATCGGGGTTTAATAATGACCTTGACGGCACAGAACCACAAGAAACGCAGGAGACTATGGATGACGAACTTCCCGATATCGAGTTTGATTACTGAGCAGAGCCATTTTGGAGCGTACCCATAATAACTCCTAATCTGAAACATCAAAACCGATTCAACAGAGCCCTGTATAAAAAAAGGGCAGCGTCGTTAGACGGCTGCCCTTGCTGTAATTTAGGATCACTCAATTATCCGGCCACATCAATTCCTAAATTGCACCCCAGTCGATTATCACACTCAAAATTTTTATAACGG
>JASFJF010000417.1:0-4036 GCA_050122255.1 Desulfobacterales bacterium | reverse complement strand
GCGTGGTGGGGGTGTGTTCTGCGATGACGATAAACCGCAACCGGGACTGGAAAGACAGCTACAGCTTATGGACTAAAACGGTTGAAGTTGAACCCAACAGTTTCAGGGCGCACGGCAATTTAGCCCACGTTTATCAAAAAAGGGGCATGATCGATGCGTCCCTGCGCGAGGTAGAGAAAACGCTCGAGCTAAATCCAAAAGACCACAAGGCCTATTATAACCTGGGTGTGGTATTGAGTGAACAGGGCTTTACCGCCGAAGCGGAGACGGCTTATCGAAAAACGATTGCCATAAATCCTCGATTTAAAAACGCTCACTTTAATCTCGGTACGATTTATAAGCGCCAAAACCGGTTGGAAGCCGCAAAACAGGCATTTAAAAAGGTCGTTGAGATCGATCCAGAGGATGTCGAAGCGCTTAATAATTTGGGTGTTATCTATGCCATGCAGGGAAAACTGGATGCGGCCCTGGCCGAATGGCAGAAGGTGATCGCGTTGGACCCGGCAAACCGGGCCGTGCAGGCCAATATTGAAAAAGCAGAAAAGCTGATCGAACAATCACAATGAAAGTAATATTATACTGCCAATATGTTTGGGGTATGGGGCATTTATTTCGCAGCCTGGAACTTGCGCGGGGGTTATCGGACCATCAGGTTATTCTGATTGCCGGCGGCCGCGAAGTTGATGTCGAGTTGCCCGAACATGTCACTCTTGTTCGCCTGCCGGGGCTTTACATGGACGAACAGTTTACGACCCTCATGGCGGAAGATGCGAATCAGTCCGTTGAATTTGTCCAGCACCAGCGCAAAGTCATTTTGATGTCCTTGTTTCGACAGCACCGGCCCGACGTATTTATGATTGAGCTATATCCTTTCGGGCGCACTGCATTTGGCTTTGAGCTTCAGCCTCTGCTGGACTGGATTCACATGGGCCGCTTCGGAGACATTAAGGTGGTCTGCAGCCTGCGGGATATTCTGGTCGAGAAAAGAAAGCAGGAGTTTTATGAGGAGCGTGTTATCAATATGCTGCACACCTATTTCGATCTGCTGCTTATTCATTCCGACGATCAACTGCTCACCCTTGATGAGACATTTAGCCGAATGAGTGATATCCGGATCCCGGTGGTTTACACCGGTTTTGTTGCTCAAAAAGCCAACCCGACCGCCGGCCGGCAATTGCGCCGGACGTTGGGCATCGGCTCGGCTGAAAAGCTTGTTGTCGTCAGCGCCGGTGGCGGGCGATCCGGTTATGCGCTTTTAAACTGTATTATGGACGCCTTCCCCTTATTAAAACAAACGAATTCGATCCGAATCGAAATGTTTGCCGGTCCTTTTCGCGAATCTGATGAATTTAAGAAACTTGCAACCAAAGCGGTCAACGGTATTCGCATACGTTATTATACCAGGCGTTTTCTGGACTATTTATCGGCGGCCGATCTTTCAATCAGTTTAGCCGGGTATAACACCTGCATGAACCTTATTGCTGCACAGGTTCCCGCGCTGATTTATCCCTATTCAAAGCAACAGGAGCAACCGTTACGGGTGGCCAAGATGGCGAAGCTGATACCCATGAAAATGCTGCATGACAAAGATATTGAACCCCAACGGATAAGCCGTTATATTCATAAATTGTTGCTTGAATCCCGGTCTGCCGAACCGGTAGCGGTCAATCTGGATGGTGCAGCTCATACGGCCAAATATCTTGAAGCCTGGATTGGCGGATAATGTCGCGTCCCTGAAATAAATTGCAAAATGAGCGCCGGTCCTGTCATTTCCTGACCCCGCATAATGGGATTTCGCTTCTAATTGTACACTATTGTGCGCAACAGGCGTTACGAAACTTATTACCATTTTCACAATAAACCAACAGAGGAACGGGGAAATTTGCGTGGCACAAATCCAGGATGCACTGATCGAAAAATATGTTGCCGAGCATACCGACGAGGTTTCTTCCCTGCTGCAGGATTTATTGATAGAAACCGAAACCATTACCGGTCGTTCGCGCTGGAGCATCGGAAAAGTTGAAGGCCGGTTGATGCAATTTTTGCTCAAGGCATCGGGGGCGCGATCGGCCGTTGAAATCGGGACATTCACCGGGTTTTCAGCTCTGATGATCGCCGAGGCCCTGCCGGATGACGGCCGGCTGATTACCTGCGAATCCAGCAGCGCCTACGCTGAGATTGCCTTGCGCTATTTTAAAAAAAGCCCCCATGGCCGCAAAATCAGGTTGGAATTGAAACCGGCCCTTGAAACTCTGGGGACAATTTCAGAGAATAGCGTCGATTTTGTATTTATTGATGCCGACAAGCCTTCTTACGGCCTTTATTTTGATGAAGCGCTGCGCATCCTGAGACCCGGTGGCCTGATTTTCGTTGATAACGTCTTCTGGCGCAACAAGATATTCAAAAAGCCCATCTCCAATAAAAATGCAAAGGCGATCGCTGCTTTTAATCAAAAGGTAAAAAACACCGATGGCATTGACAAGGTGATGTTAAGTGTGCGGGATGGCATTTACCTAATTCGTAAAAGGTAGGCTGACCCCGGTTGCAGGTTTTTGAATTCGCTCGTAGCTTGGTTTTACCCGAAGCGCATCATTGCCATCGAGGCATGGGCGGACGTATATTTGGGCTTTATTAGGAATGGTTCCTATTTACAGTAAGCTGTGTTTATGATAGATCTACAGCCTAAATATTTTAAGCATTGCCAATTTAGCGGTAAGCGGTTAAATGTAATTAAAATCTCTTCACCCATTAAATCATTTTCAATCGATTCTCTGTTGCTGTTTGCCGATTCATAAGGTTACGCGAATGACTGATCAACATAGCCCGTTGACGGGTAAAGAAGAAAAGACAAGCGCAAATCGACAGATTGTTCTTCCTTTCGGCAAATCGGTAGAAATTTCCATTAAAAGCATAAAGGTTCGTTTTTTCAGATCCCTGATTACCACGATGAGTCTGGTACTGGCCGTTTCATTTCTGAGTTTTGTGCGTGTCAGCAATGATGTGGCCAACGGATTGCTGGCGACCCAGGATCGCCAGTTGCGACAGGCTGTAAATCGTGCCGGTTATGATGTAGGGCCGGCAGACACCAATGTGGGAGCCAGCCCCAAACAGCGCTGGATTATTATTCTTTCGCTGATGGTCTGTGTGGTTGGCATCATCAATGCACAGCTTATGGCGGTAACCGAACGCTTTCGGGAAATCGGAACGATGAAATGCCTGGGGGCCCTGGACCGGTTTATTTTGCGGCTGTTTATTCTTGAAGCCGGGATGCAGGGGCTGGCAGGTGCCGGTGCAGGCTCGCTGGCGGGTGCGCTGTTTGCTCTGATCGGTGCCCTGCTGCGTTATGGCCCGGTTTCGTTAGCTGCCGTGTCCTGGATAGACGTGATTGGCTCATTTGCGATTGCGGTTGCAGTGGGCTGTATATTGAGTCTAGCCGGTGTTCTCTATCCGGCGATTTTGGCTGCTAGAATGCAGCCGGTCGAGGCCATGCGGGTGGAGCAATAAAAATCGGTGCAAGGCACAAGGCAAAAGGCGCAAGGTTAAAAGAGACACACCGACAAAATAGACCGTGCGTCCGGGGCCTTATGCCGTGCGCTATGTCGCATGACCTACCTAAGCTGAGCGCTTGTCGAGGTTGGCGCAGATACAAGGAAAATGACGTTCCGCTTTTACCTGCTTTTTAAATTTGAAACGACCAGCTTAGGAAAGAGCGTAGCGAAAGGTAGTGCATAATGGCAGAATCAAGCAAAATTGTGCGGGTTTCGGATGTCTATAAGACCTTTCAACTGGGAAAGGTTGAGGTTCAGGCCTTACAGGGGGTCAACCTTGAAATCGCCAGAGGAAATTATATTTCGATTATGGGTCCCTCCGGATCCGGCAAGAGTACCCTTTTTAATATGATCGGCGGTCTGGATAAACCCTCTTCGGGCAAAGTGTTCATCGATGAGGTGGATATCGCTCAACTGGATGCCTACGAACTGGCCTGGTTGCGCTGCCGCAAGATCGGATATATTTTTCAAACCTTTAACATTATACA
>JASFJF010000416.1:0-4052 GCA_050122255.1 Desulfobacterales bacterium | reverse complement strand
GTCGGCTGTTTGAGTTACGGAACAACCGCGACCATCAATGTCACCCATAAAAAGTATATCGAGCCCATTCCGCTGTTGCCCGCCTATCCATCAGCGGTGACAAACTATTACACGATTGAAGTTCAGGTATACCGCGGTTACTGGATGGTGAATTGGTTTAAAGAACAATTCGGTCAGCTCGAGCAGCAAGAAGCGACCCGCCAGGCAATCGAGCCAGAGGCCCTCTTTGATCGGCTGGTCGATGCCATTCCGCCGGGTTCAATGGGATTGATGCTACAGCCCTACTGGACCCCCGGACTCAAGATGCCCGGCCCGGAGGCCAAGGGCGCCATTATAGGCTTCGGTGACATTCATACCCGCGCGCATCTTTATCGTTCAATTTTAGAGGGGCTGGCCTATGCTCTGCGTGAGGGCAAGGAACGCATTGAAAAACGCAGTAGAACACCGATCACAGAACTCCGGGTTTCAGGAGGTGGCAGCCAGAGCCGCAGTGCCCTTCAATTGACAGCTGATATTTTCGGCCTGCCGACCGCCAAACCCCATGTTTACGAAACCTCGGGCCTGGGTGCCGCCGTCGATGCGGCAGTTGGCCTGGGCCTGCATCCGGATTTTAAGGCGGCCGTAGACGCCATGACCCACATTGGCGAGGTCTTTGCGCCCGATCAAAAAAACCATGCCCTCTATAATGACCTCTACCATGATGTATACAAAAAGATGTATCAGCGGCTGAAGCCCTTATACGAGCGCATCCGCGCCATCACAGGATATCCAAAATAATGGAAATGATGTTCTGTGCAATTCGTATGGATCCTGGCACTTTCGGGCCGCCGTCAGCTTTCCCGCCGATTGCCAGCCCCTGTTTTTAGATGGCTGGCAACATCATAAAATAACATGATTTCGTATAGTTGTCACATTTCTGGATCTGCTTTCAATCTGCTTTACAAACGTTGAGGGTTATGCCATAAATCCTTGAAGTTCATCTCTGCTGCCGGTAATATTTTTAGCGGGGCCGAAACACAACGGTTTGCCATAAGCCGCTGTTCATAATTTCAGGCGTGAATCTAGTGTGCCGCCCCAGAAACAATCTACAGTAATGCCCGAATCTTAATCGGTAGATACCTGCGCTCAAGTTGCCAGACGGGCATGTTGTTTTCTGACCCCGCCAAAAAACGGAATTTTACATCTTGCTAAAAGAGCTTACCATTCGAAATTTTGCCATTATCGATGATCTCCACATCGGCTTTTCCGATGGTCTAACCATTCTCAGCGGTGAAACCGGAGCCGGCAAATCAATCATCCTCAATGCGGTCAACCTGTTGTTAGGAAGCCGCGCTGCAACTGATCTGGTTCGCAATGGCGCCGAAAGTGCCGAGCTGGAAGCACTTTTTGAGATAGCAGCTTCCAGCCGAGTCGCCAACATCATGAGCGCACACGGTTATAATCCTTCAGAAGGGTTGCTGGTCAGGCGGATCATTGCACGTAATGATGCCAATCGGGTATACCTGAACGACCGTATGGCCACCATCCAGCTGCTTAATGCCATCACCGAAAATTTAGCCAGCATTTCCGGCCAACATGCCCATCAGTTGCTGCTAAAAGAGGAACAACACCTTTACATTCTCGATCAATTCGGCGGTCTCCTGCCATTGCGTGAATCCGTTGGTGAGTGCTTTCAAGAAATGTTGGCCGTACTGAGAAAATTAGCCGAATTGAACGCTATCGCAGAGCGCCAAGCCGAACACATGGAACTGCTGACGTTTCAACATAAAGAGATCACCACCGCCAGCCCTCATTTGGGTGAAGATGAGGATCTTGAAAAGGAAAGAACGCGATTAAAAAATTCTGAAATTCTTTACCAGACAGTTTATAACAGCATCGAGTCGTTGTACAGCGCACCGGGCTCGGTCATTGAGAATTTGGTGGCTGTGAATAAGGAGCTGACCAAAATCAGCGAGATCGATGACTATTTGAAGCCAAATTCCAAAAAGCTGTCTGACGCCACTTATGAAATCGAGGATTTAATTGAAGGTCTGCGAAGCTACCTCAATTCGATTCAAATGGACGCAAAACAACTGGAGGCCGTCGAGGAAAGGCTCGATACACTCAACAAACTCAAGCGTAAATACGGCGGCACATTGGATGCCGTCCTAACCAAATGCAAATCCATCGAGCAGGAGCTGGCCAGTGTTGAAAATGTTGTCGAACAAATTAAAAAGGCCGATACAGAAGCAAACGAATTACACACTCAGCTTAAAGAACTGGTATTAAAGCTATCGCGCAACCGCAAAAAAGCAGCCAAAGGTCTCGCCACCAAGGTCATTGATCAGCTGTCCACTTTGAAAATGGCAAACACCCAGTTCAGCGTGGCACTGCAACCAATAGCGACAGACGAAAAGACCGATTCCCGCCTGACAGTTGATGGTCACATGATCACTGAAACCGGTATCGACCGGGCTCGCTTTTTGATCGCCCCCAACGTCGGAGAGGCCCTCAAGGCACTAACCAGTATTGCATCCGGCGGTGAGCTGTCCCGGGTGATTCTGGCGCTAAAAGCGCTCTTGGCTAAAAGTGATTCGGTCGAAACAGTGGTTTTCGATGAAGTCGATTCTGGCATTGGCGGGGGGGTCGCCGAAGCGGTGGGCAAAAAATTAGCCGCACTTGCCAAACACCATCAGGTGATTTGTATTACCCACCTGCCACAAATAGCCAAATTTGGCAAACAGCATTTCCGAATTTTGAAAAAAGTCTCCTCCGGCAGGACGAAAACATCGATTCAGCTGCTGAGCGAGAAAGACCGCTATAAAGAAATTGCCCGGATGTTGGGAGGGGAAAAAATTACCCAGAAGACTCTGGCACACGCCCGAGAGCTGTTACAGCAATGAGAAAAGCAGCTGAAAAACTAATATTATGCAACTGGAGTTATATTCGTGCTGATCAGATACTCTCATGTTAACCTCGCGCTATGCCTGGTGATCATCGGTGCCGGTTGGATCCGGCCGGCAATCGGCAACGCTCAGGTTTCTTTAAACCCGTCATCAGAAGCTCAAATTACCAGTGGTGTCATAGACAGAGAAATAACGATTATGCCGCAGCTGAACAAACTTAATTTCGGGTTTGGCCGGCACAAAGGCATCGTGTTCTTTTATGAAAAAACCATCAGCAGGATATTTTTTCAGAACAAACAACTAAGCGCCAGGATAATCGATGTCAGCATCGAATCATCGGAGATCACGCTGGAGCTGTCCCATCCCATCCTGGGCACCGGAACCATTCGGTTCGAATTCAGTCCCAAACTGCTTAAAGAAGCAACCATAAACGGAATACAAACTATTTTACTTGAAACCCTCGGAGACGAAAATCATCAGTACGTCGTCTTGGATCCCGCAAGCAAGCTGTACCATCTTTGGTCCTGCAATCATTTTAGCGACCCGGTCCTCATGGCCCGCATGAAACGTGAAGACGCCGATCAACAAGGCTATCGGCCCAGTGGCTTTTGTTTTAAAACGGTCGTTTATCTACCGAACCTTGCAGTCGAAAAAGCCATCGAAGCAGAGTGGTCGATGCGATTGCGCCATTACGAGCCCATTGAAAAAGAATCTGCGAAACAGACCCACCTGTCTGCGACTGGGGAAACGGTCCTCCAAAACTGGCCGGTTAAGCTGCTGGGGTACGATTATGCTTTTTACCTAACCAGCAGCGACGAAATAAACGCCTTTGCGATCCCCACCGGTAAAATCATCATTACAACTGCCCTATTCGATTCACTGGACAATGATGACGAACTGAAAGCTTTGTTGGCTTATGCCATTGCGCATATCGAGCAGCGGCACAGCCTGAAAAAATATTATGATTGTGTGGAAGATGAGGAATACACCGACGCCATGAAAAAGCTGACAACCCTGGTCGGGGCGCTGACCGGCCCTGCCAGCGGCGGAATTGCAGGCGCATTAAATATTGCCCTTCCCGCAGAATCCTGCACCCCCCAGTCCCTGATCGGTTATCACTACGATTATGTACATCAAGCCGATTCAATGGTCGCGCTGTTTTTTGAT
>JASFJF010000415.1:0-4054 GCA_050122255.1 Desulfobacterales bacterium | reverse complement strand
AACCAAGCCCGGCGAGCACCTTGGATCCATACCGGGGATTGTACCAACCCCCATCGGTGAGCAGAAAGGGTGCGTTTTTCAAAATCGGTGTCCATATGTCTTTAAAGATTGCGCTTCAGCAGATGTTAATCTGACTCCGATTGCCAGCGGCAGCGCATATCGCTGCTTGCTTGACCCGCATACCTGTCGAGAGAACATGAAAGAAAGCCAATCCAGATGACAGCTGCCCTATTGCAGACACAAGACGTCACCAAAGTCTATCAGGTCAGCGCCGGCCTTTTTAAAGACAAACTGCCGCTGACCGCTACTGATGGCGTCAGTATTCAGGTCAATCGCGGGGAGGTTGTCGGACTGGTGGGGGAATCCGGATGCGGTAAAAGTACCGTTGCCAAAATTATCCTTGGTCTTGAGCGGGCCACATCCGGTCAGGTTTATTTTGACGGACAACCGATCTCAAATATTGCCCGCACCGAAAAATCCCGAAGAATACAGCCCATCTTTCAAGATCCGTATTCGTCCTTGAATCCGCGAAAATCAATCGGTTCGATTATTTCACTGCCCTATCGCGTTCATCGAATCGGCAATCGATCCAAAATGACCGCCAGCGTCTCGGAAATCATGGAGACCGTAGGGCTACCACCCCGTCTGATGCACAGCTACCCCAATCAACTTTCCGGTGGTCAACGGCAGCGGGTCGCCATCGCCCGGGCGCTTGTTATGAAACCGGACCTGGTCATTTGTGATGAGCCCACATCTGCGCTGGATGTATCCGTCCAATCTCAAATTCTGAACCTGCTGCTGGACCTGCGCGAAACCCGGGGATTGACATATTTGATCATCACCCATGATCTTTCGGTGGTAGAACATATTGCCTCGCGGGTGGCGGTCATGTATTTGGGCCGCATTGTAGAAGAGGCCGCCACGAATCGGCTTTTTAAAAATCCCCGCCATCCCTATACCCAGGCGTTACTCGCTTCTGTCCTGACGCCGGAGCCCCGGCTGGGGCTGCCGGAAACCCATCTGGGTATTGCCTATCCAAATCCGATTGATCCGCCGTCAGGATGCAGCTTTCACCCCCGCTGCCCAAAGGCCACCGAACACTGCAAGCAAAGCGCCCCTCAATCCACTGTTGATAATGGACATCTTGTCGAATGCCACTTCCCACAACCCAACCAATAGATCCTTGAGGTCCACTCTAAAGGGCGAGTTCTGGTCGATATGGCTTATAGGCGCCCGTTGCAAAGGCATTGATCAATGTTCAAAATAGCGCCAGGGCACTTCATTGGCAACGATCTGCCTTCAGCACCTTGTTTGGTTCACTGCCGAGGGCCAGTTTCAAGACCCCTCTCTGCAGGAGGTATCGCAACCTGCGACAGGTCCTGAAGCCATGCCGTTAGATAGGTTCGATAAATATCCGTAGTCTGCCACCGCAAACATCACCGCCTTTGGTGCCTAAATCATCGGTGAGGTCGATCTCGATGATCTCGGGCTGTTGGGTGACCAGAGTGCTGCGCAATGCTGCACTACGCACCTGGTTTTCCCCACAACCCCCACCGATCGTTCCATAAATGGTACCATCCACGCAGATAAGCATCTTGGCACCCACCTCTCTGGGCGTGGAGCCCGTTGTTTCGATGATCGTGGCCAGGCAGACCGCGATATTCTGCTGTTTTAATTCCGATATCTTTTTAAAGATCTCTAAATCCGTCATCATTCAATTCCGACTGCACTTCTTAAGGCACGCGCCTGGGCCGGGCCTTTTCTGCGAACACACACCAGCTCGGACACAATCGACACAGCGATTTCTTCAGGCGACTCAGCGCCGATGGGCAGGCCGATGGGCGTAAACACTTCGCTCAGCCTTTCCGGCGGAAGACCCTTTTGCGCTAGCGCTTCGAGAACGATTCGCACCCGCCGGCGGCTGCCGATGAGGCCGACATAAACGGTTCTCTTATCTATAATTTCGATTAAACAGTCCACATCGTGCTCGTGGCCCCGGGTAATGACAACGACATAGGTGGCGGTTCCAAAGGCCATGTCGCGCAGTGCAACAGTGAAGTCCTTAGCAATGACGCTGCAACCCGGAAACCGGGTCCGGCTGGCAAAATCGGAACGATCATCAATAATCGTCACCTGAAAGCCCAGTTTTTGCGAAAATTGGGCCAATGGCAGGGCAATGTGACCGGCTCCGCAGATAATCAATTGAGCATCGGCACAAAGGACGTTCAAAAAGACACTGCACCTATTCTCAATTTTGATGATCGTGCTTTTATTTTCCTGCAGTGCCTGTTGCGCCAGGCGACCCACTCTGGCATCCAGCTGCACGGACCCCAGAGAGCCCTCAATGGGTTTATCAAGGCGCGCAATCGCTTTTTGACCGGGGTGGATATCTGTTTGATTGGACTTCAGGACCGTCGCCAGACAAAAGCTTTCTTCTTTTTCTAATAGTTCAACAACGCGTGCATGGATATCCATAAGCTCACCGAATGGCATCTAACCGATTGTTTAAATCGGATGCAAATATTAGCTGCTATGTCGATAATAACGCACGGAGTCTGTTGAGTAAATAGCAAGAGCGGTCCAGATGAGAACAAATGTCACCACCTGAGCACTTGCAAATGGTTCCCGGAACAAAAACACGGCCAGGACAAACATACAGCTGGGAGCAAGGTACTGCAACAACCCCATGGTTGACAGATACAACCGCCGGGCGCCCAGCGTAAAAAACAGCAAGGGCGTAGCCGTGACCACCGAACAGCCGATTAGCATCAGATCCAATTTCAAACTGACACGAAAAATGGAGCCCAGACCCAGCCGATTCAGATAATATAGATAAACCAAGGCCGGAATTGAAAGCAGAAGTGTTTCCACGGTCAAGCCCACCAGAGAGCTGACTGGAGCAACCTTGCGGATCAGGCCGTAGAGCCCGAACGAAACTGCCAGCGATAAGGCAATCCAGGGAAACTTACCGTAGTAGAGGGTAAGGTATAAAACGCCGGCAGTCGCCAGGATTACCGCCAGTATCTGTGGTGGTCGCAGTCTTTCCTTCAGAAAAATCATCCCCAGCACGACATTGACCAGAGGATTAATGTAATACCCCAGACTGGCCTGTAACAGGTGATCAGCGTTCACCGCCCAGATATACAGCAACCAGTTTCCGCCCACAATCAGAGCGGTAAATAATAGGGTCAGCAAGGTGCGCAGGTTCTTGAAAACCAGTATAAATTCCTGCCAGCGACGCATGATAATAATCAGTGGCACCAGCAGAAAAAATGACCAGACGATGCGGTGTAAGATGATCTCCAGGGCCGGGACCGACCGCAGCGCCTTCCAATAGATCGGACTGATTCCCCAGATCAAAAATGCCGAGACCGCGTAGACCACTCCCGCCACCATATCGCTATCGGGGGAGCGTATTATATTGGATGAATCATTCAGCGTCATTTGCTTAATTGGGCCGACGGCAGTAGAATCCGCCTGCTTCCTGCAGGGGCAAGTTTATTCCTGCCCGGAGTTGAAGATGCAAAATTACCTTTTTTTGCAGGCACCATACGCTAGCGCCATACTGGCGTCAATCGGGTTTTTGAAGATGAAAAGAGATTTGACTTTAAAATTTGAATCCCCTATTTAATGACCTGCATTAAATTTGATGCCTCTTGAACCAACAAGAAAAATTCACCACGAAAGCGCGAAAAAACGAAAACACAAAAAAATATAATTTCGCGTTTTCGTGGTGAAAAAATTACCTAAAGGAGCCCCCAATGATGGAAACAAAGATCACCCGCATGCTGGGAATCAAATATCCGATTATCGGTGGTACCATGATGTGGATCAGCGATGCCGATTTTGTAGCCGCCATCTCCAACGCCGGAGGGATGGGTGTTCTCGCTTCAGCCATGTACGATTCCAGGGAGGCATTTGCTGATGCGATTGAACGTATCAAAAATTTGACCGAAAAACCCTTTGCCGTCAATATTAACCTGTTTCCGGCCATGCGCCAGATGGATAATGAGGTCTATATGTCGGTTTTGGAGGAAAAAACCGTCAAAATCGT
>JASFJF010000414.1:0-4054 GCA_050122255.1 Desulfobacterales bacterium | reverse complement strand
TTATTAATTTTTAAAACAGGTTCTTTTTAAGTGTTTTTTTACTGTATGGTTTTACCTGCACCGTTGGATTTGAGCGGGCAGCCTTTAGCAGCATAACCTAACGTAAACACATGGTTTTTAGTTAGCGGTTGATTTCATACAGACTGTAGACTTTTTTATTCGGTTTTGTTCTGGCAGGATGGGCTGCGTATGAAAAATGGCACCATGCGGGGCATGAGAATGTCGCTCAGAGGACAAATGAAATGGGGCCGCAAATGGATGCAGTGAAGTTGACAGCTAAAACGATAATGGAGCCAAATCAGATGGTGGCTGGAAAGCCTCAGTCTCCGCGTAAAAAGCGGTCCAGTTCGGTTTTAAGCGTGCGCCAGCCGCGGCCGACTTTGATGGCCCTGATGCGACCTTCAGCTATGTATTTGAGGTAGGTGGGGCGAGAAATTTTAAGATACTCACAGGCCTCTCTGGTGGTATAAACGTTCTCTTCGCTGAATTCGTCAAATCCGTTGGCAAAACTTCCGCTTCGTCGATCAAACCCGCTGCGTCTGTCGCTCGTTTTGCGCCGATCTTCGCCACTGCGGCGCTGTATGATATGATTATGAACCATAATTGCCACCTGATGTTTTGATTGTGTTGAAAAATTATCTTGGCTTTTGGCAACTTCTTGTATCGGCAAATGGATTGTTTTCCTTTACGATTATTTTATTAATATGCCAACCGAAACTCTCTGAACTTGTGCCTGCTTAAACGCTCTTTTCGTTTCCCTAAGAGGGGATTTTTTTGACTTCCAAAAAAGAAGCGGCCATTCCTCATCCGGTCAGCGGCCAGAAAAGCGGCAGGATAAAAACGATGATCAGCAGGATTACAAGGGTCAGCAAACCGCCGACTTTGATATAGTCCATGAAACGATAGCCCCCCGGCCCCATGACCAGGATGTTGGCCGGGTGCGATATCGGGGTCATTAAACTGGCCGAGGCGGCCATGGCCACCGCCATCAGCAGCGCATGCGGGGAAAGCCCTAAATTGGCCGCGGTGCTTAAAACGATGGGTGCCATCAGAACGACCAAAGCGGCGGTGGGCACAAAGCAGGTGGCCAGAAACGTCAGGCTGACCAGGCCGAACATAACCGCCGTGGGTCCGTATGGCCCCACCTGCGCGACCACCGTCTCGGCGATCATCCGGGCAGCGCCGGTTTGATCTAATGCCGTTCCCAGAGGCAGCATGCCGGCGATTAAAAAGACCGCCTTCCATTCAATTTGCCGGTAGGCTTCTTCCATGGTCAGGCAGCCACAAAGCACCATTAAAGCCGCCCCCACCACCGTGGCAATGTAAATGGGAACCCAGCCCATGATGACTGGAAAAAGAACCGCCAGCATGATCAAAATAGAGGTCTTCATCTTTTCCAGTCGCACTTCGCTTTGAGCCATTTCCGTCAGGACCACAAAATCAGGCTCGCGACCCAGTAGCTGCAGCTTGATCCGCGGACCCAGCAGTAAGATGGCATCGCCGAAACGCAAGTCCATGTCCCGAAGGTTGGACCGAAAGGCCTTGCCCCGGCGCCAGATGGCCAGAACATTTAAACCGTATTTTTCACGGAAATTTAGCTGGCGCAGCGTTTTTCCCACCAAGGTGGTTTGGGGGGAAAGAATGGCCTCTACCACGCCCACATTTTCAGTGACCAAGGACTGAATATCAGGGCGTGTGCGGCGCTCAATTTGCAGTTTTTTAAGTTCGCCTAACACTTCAAAATCCCGCAGGCGACCTTCAACCGCCAGTCGATCGCCGGCCTGCAGGATTTCGTTGGGCTCGGGCATGACGATGGGCTCATTTCCCCGCATGATTCCTAAAACCCGGCTGCCGAGTGCTTCTCCCAGCCGGCTTTGCTTGAGCGATTTTCCGGCCAGCGGCGAGTCCGGCGGTACCCGCATGACCATCAGGCGCTCGTGCAGATGATAAACCTCGATCAGTTCCCGGCGGGGGACATAACGAAATTGATCGAATCCGGATTTTTCTGCGAGCACCTCCAGGTGCTCCTGGTGTCCGGCCAACAGCAAGCGATCATTGGATTGCAGGGGTTCATCCGACAAATGGGTTCTTTTGGTGCTGCCGTTACGGTATATAGCCAGAACATTGGCGCCAAACTGTTCGCGGAATCCCAAAACGTTGAGTGTTTTGCCGACGTATCGGGAAGTCGGTGCCAGGTGCACTTCACCGATTTTGATGTCATCCGAGTACGGTTCGGCCATATCGATTTGTTGGTCTTCCACAATCAACTCCTGCCAGTTTTGCACATCATTTAAACTCTCGATGTGGCCCTCGACGGTCAGCAGGTCATCGGCTTGTAATATGTCTGAAGGCCCGGGTGCCATGATGGTACGCTCATTGCGGGTGATCCCGATCACATTCCAGCCCAAGACCGATCCCATGCGGCTATCTGCCAGGGTCTTGTTGATCAAATTCGAGGCCGCCGGGATTCGGATTTTAAACAGTTGCTCCCCCGGGTCATCCTCAGAGGCCCAGTCAACACCTTTTGCACGGGAGGAATCTTTGACAACGTCGCGCTGGGGCAGCAAATAACGGCCAATAAAGACCATCACGACGATTCCGCCGAACATAATGACCAGACCGATGGGGGTAAAATCGAAAAAGGTATAGGGCTTGAGTTGCGCTTCCTGCAGGACGCTTGTGACCAGAATATTGGGTGGCGTGCCGATCTGCGTGGTCAGGCCGCCCAGCAGTGACCCATATGCTAAGGGCATCAGCAGCCGGGAAGGCGCACAGCCGGTATGGCGGGCGATATCCATGACCACCGGCAGCATCAGGGCAGCAACGGCCACATTGTTCATGATGGCCGACATCACCCCGGCGGTTATCATGATGACGATAACCATGAAGGTTTGACTGTCGCCTGCCAGGTGCATAACAAAACGTCCGATAACATTGGCGACACCAGTTCGCGTCAGGCCGCCGCTGAGGATAAAAACCGCCCAAACGGTGATAACAGCAGGATTGCTGAAACCCGCAAGCGCTTCAGCCGGCGTCACCAGACCCGTCAGGGCCACGGTGCCCATCACCAGCATGGCGGTGACCTCCATCGGTATCCATTCACTGATCAACAACACGATCGCGCCTGCCAGAAGCGAAAGTACCAGCACTATTTCCGGCGTCACAGCAAAAATCCTTTCAAAAAAGTAAATGAAATCGCTCAGCGCGCTCCCGTCAACTGTTCGATTGGCCGATTGGGAAATCGTAAGCATCAATACCACTGCAGGCAAGCCGCACCATTACCGCAGGTTTTTGGTGATGTCATTCCGATCGGCTGGATGCGCTCCACCCTGCTGGGCAGGTTCTGATCCCAAGCCTCCGCCATTCGTTCCGTTTTGATAAAAGCGATATTCGAATTCCGCTTTTGCGCTTTAAATGGACGTACGCCTTTGCGCCAAAATCCTGACATAAAGGTTCGGCAGGATGGTGCCTAAATTGACAGTATTTTGCCACCAAGCCGGGGCAACCCCATTTTAAAGGTGCAAATGGTATTGCGAAATGCCCGCATATACCTGCTGCACAGCAGATGATGGCCGCCCGGTTGAATTCCCGGCCTTAAACCATCATCTCGGCACCGGATGATACATCCGGCTTTTTCAGAAAGAGCCACCCGGCTCGGCCGCTTGCGCGTAAAATTAATGGCATATGATTTGCAAATTGTAAACAATGCTTAGAATATGCAATTGTTATTGTGGATGCGCTCAGCCCCATTCAGCAACATCCAGTTGCCGGGCAGGTGAATCCATCATACTGTATAGTGGTTACACACTATTTGGCCGATATAAATTATGGAATTTAACTTTTTGGAGATAGGCCGATGTTTGCAGAAATCATAAACGGAATAGGCACGTTATGCTTTGCCCTGCTGGCGGGCATGGGTCTGGTGGCCCTGTATAGATTAAATGCCCGGCAGATCAAGAAACATCAAAACTCAATGGAGTTTTATCTGTTTAAAATTTCGCGCGTGACCGGACACAGCGAGTACGATGTCTTTTGTAAATCGGCCGAAGACTGG
>JASFJF010000413.1:0-4069 GCA_050122255.1 Desulfobacterales bacterium | reverse complement strand
CAGCAGGCTAGGCGCAAAGGGCAGGTTGCCAGCAGTAGAGAAATTCCATCGGTGCTGATTTTAATGACCGCTTTGGGGTTTTTCTATTTTGCCGGGCCGTGGATGTTCTGGAACGTCTCAGAGGTCGTCGGCGGCATTTATCAGCAGTTGGACACCTTACGAATCGATGCGGTTAACGATCTGAGCGTTTTTGCCAGGGGCGTGTTCAAAAAGGTGTTTTTAATTTTGATGCCGTTTTTTGTGCCCATTAGCATTGCTGCGCTGGCAGGCAACATTGGTCAGATCGGATTTGAAATCCATAGCGAATCCATGCGTCCCAAGATGAGTAAGTTCAATCCGGTTTCGGGCCTGAAAAAACTGGTCTCACTAAAAGCGCTGGTGGAATTGCTCAAATCTTTTCTAAAAATTCTAATTGTCGGCTCGATTGCTTTCGGTGTTGTCAAAAAGGAAATGACCCGATTTCCGCCATTGATACAGCTGGAAGTGATCGACATCCTCGTTTTTATCGGCACGGTGGCCTACAAGATACTGTTTCTGGTATGCTTGGCGCTCATTGTTTTGGCAGTCCTGGACTACATCTATCAGCGCTGGCAATACGAAGAAAACTTGAAGATGACCAAACAGGAGGTCAAAGATGAGCGCAAGCAAAGCGAAGGCGATCCCAAGGTCAAAGGGCAGATTCGAAAGATGCAGATGGAAATGGCCGCACGCCGGATGATGGAAGCAATACCCGATGCAGATGTCGTTATCACAAACCCGGTTCATCTGGCCATAGCACTCCAATTTGATTCAACCCAGATGGTGGCACCGACAGTGGTCGCTAAAGGAGCGGGCCCAGTGGCGCAAAGGATAAAAGAAATTGCCCGCGAAAATCAGGTGCCGATCGTTGAAGATAAACCCTTGGCCCAGGCCTTGCATAAAATGGTTGAAATCGGTGAATATATTCCGGTTGAATTGTATCGTGCGGTCGCTGAGGTTCTGGCATATGTCTATCGTCTCAAGGGCATGTACCAAACGGCTTAAAAAATATTAAATATTGAAGGAAACCGAGTGGCAGATCAGACGCACTTGACCGGCCATATTCCAATGGCCGCTAAAAACAGTGACATCATGATGGCCGTGGCAGTCATCGGCATTTTAGTATTTATGGTGATGCCACTGCCGACCTTCTTGTTGGATTTGCTGCTGTCCTTCAGCATCACATTTTCGTTGATCATTTTGTTAGCGAGCATGTACGTGCCGCGACCGCTTGACTTATCGGCTTTTCCATCGATTCTGCTGCTGGCAACCCTATTTCGTTTGTCGCTCAATATTGCTTCTACTCGAATTATCTTGTTGCACGGCCAGGAAGGCACCCAGGCTGCCGGAAAGGTGATCCAGTCTTTTGGCGCATTTGTGGTCGGCGGAAATTATTTGGTCGGCATTATCGTATTTTTAATCTTAGTGGCCATTAATTTTATGGTGATTACCAAGGGCGCGGGTAGAATAGCCGAAGTGGCAGCCCGATTCACACTGGATGCGATGCCAGGAAAGCAGATGAGCATTGATGCGGATCTGAACGCCGGTTTGATCACTGAAAAAGAAGCTCGGGAACGGCGTGATCTTATCGCTCAGGAAGCAGAATATTATGGAGCAATGGATGGTGCCAATAAATTTGTGCGCGGTGATGCAATGGCGGGCATTGTCATCACCTTGATCAACATTATTGGCGGGTTGGCCATCGGTATTTTCCAAAACGGCATGAGCTTTGTGGATGCAGCCCAAAATTACACCCTATTAACCATTGGCGACGGTCTGGTCAGTCAGGTGCCGGCACTGATCGTATCCACCGCTGCGGGTGTTATTGTTACACGGGCCGGGGCGGAAACAAGCCTGGGCGAAGAAATGGCGGGTCAAATACTCATCCAGCCTAAAGCCATTGCGGTGGCCTCAGGGGTCCTATTCGGATTTGGCCTGGTGCCCGGTTTGCCCACCATGCCGTTTATGGTCTTGGCGCTTTTGTCAGGCGGTCTGGCATATTCAATTTTTAAGTCCATCAAAGAGAATGCCAAGGCTGAAGAAGAATTGAAGTTGGAAGAAGAAAAGGCCTTGCCGACGGATCAATTCGATGCTTTGCCACCGCTGGACACACTGGCCATTGAAGTCGGATACGGCTTGATTCCGCTGGTGGATATCGAACAGGACGGTCAGTTGCTGGATCGCATAAAATCGCTGCGTCGCCAGATTGCGCGTGAGCTTGGAGTTATCGTTGCTCCGGTGCATATTCAGGACAACATGCAATTAAAAGCCGGAGAATATTCTATCTTGCTCAAAGGCAATGAAATCGCTCGGGGGGACCTGATGACTAACTATTACTTGGCGATGAATCCAAATGCAGTAGAAGAAAAGATTGACGGCATCCCCACCCAGGAGCCCACATACGGGCTGCCCGCCCTGTGGATAAAAGAAGAAGTCAAAGAAATTGCGCTGGCCAAAGGGTTTACGGTAGTGGATCTGGCCACCGTGATGACAACCCATCTGTCGGAAATCATCAAGCAGCATTGCCACGAAATGCTGGGCCGACAGGATGTACAGCAGTTATTGGATTCCTTGAAAGAAACCCATCCCAAGGTGGTCGAGGAACTGGTGCCCAATTTGCTGCCACTGGGCGGGGTCGTACGAGTGTTGCAAAATCTGCTGCGCGAACAGGTTCCCATTCGAGATCTGCTAGCCATATGTGAAACCCTGGCCGATTGGGCGCCAGCCACAAAGGATCTGGACATATTGACCGAACACGTTCGCCACGCATTGGCGCGCACGACAACAAAAATGTACCTGACACCCAAAGGCAATATTGCCGCTATTACCTTGGGGCCCAATCTGGAGTCAGCTGTTTCCGGTGCCTTGCAGCAAACCGATCACGGGATCTTTTTGTCCCTGGATCCCAACATTGCGCAGCACATGATGAATAATCTGGCAGGTAGTTTAGAAAAGCTATCGTCTCTGGACTATCAACCCGTAGTGATGTGTTCTGCTCAGATTCGCTGTCACGTTAAGCGGCTGATAGATCGGTTCATGCCCCGGGTGGCGGTGCTGTCCTATGACGAAATTTTAAGTAACGTTGAAATACAATCGTTAGACGTGCTGGAGCTAAACGATGCAGATCAAACGATTTGAAGCCAAGAATATGACATCTGCGCTGCGGTTGATTAAGCGTGAACTCGGCCCTGATGCGGTGATTTTGTCGGCCCGGAATTTAAAAAAGGAAAATAGGCTGCTGGGCCTGATAAAATCAGTGGGTGTTGAGGTGACCGCCGCGGTCGACACCTTTGATCTTCCAGTCAAGACGGATTCATCCGCTTTTAAAGATGCCGTGGGTGCTTATCGGCCATACGGACCAGCGCATAAGCCCGCGGTGCGAAGCCCTGGCCGGATAGCAGGTGAGCGCATTCAATCACAAACCACAAGTCATAAACCGCTGATTGGCTGTAAAGACAATATCCGCTTCGCAGCAGATGGTGTGCTCGGGGATTTATTTCAGCATTTACTGGCCCATGAGGTGAAACACGATCTGGCGTGTAAGATCGTTGCCCATTTAAACCAGCGATATGCGCATTCGAGATTCGATTCAATCGAGCCGGTTATGAATGACATCGCGAATCTATTACAGCCAAAATGCACGACGGACAGCGCGCGCTCCACAAACCAAACGGGAGTGCGGATTATTTCTATTGTCGGGCCCAGCGGTGCCGGCAAGACAACAACGATTGCCAAGCTGGCAGCCCGGCACGCGATTGAGCAGCATCAAAAGGTTGCCCTTATTTCGCTGGATGCCGACCGTATCGGAGCAGCGGCTGAATTGAAGATATACGCCCGGGCAATGGGCCTTCCGCTTAAAATGGCTGCCACGCCGGCTGAATCCGCAACAGTTGTTAACGAGTTTCGTCATTTTGATTTCATCTTGGTTGATACGCCCGGGTTGAATCCGTTCAGCACGACCGAAATTGATGCCCTGAAAGGTCGCCTGGATAATATGGGTTCGGTGGAAATCCATCTGGCGCTAAGTGCCCTGACCAAAGACAGTGATTTG
>JASFJF010000412.1:0-4070 GCA_050122255.1 Desulfobacterales bacterium | reverse complement strand
ACTTCAATCGCTGCGCGATTAAAAAGTCTGCGCGAGTCTGCGTATGTCTCGCGGTTAAAAAAGTTCGTGTGGATCTAAAGCTAATTTAATCAATCATCGCAAAAGCTCGGACTGGAAACGACCCCATCCCTTTGACCGGGGCTGGTACCGCAAAGAATTTAAGCCCGGATAAATCGATGCCTTCAGCATAACGGTGAAAGGGCGCGTCGATATAGGTACCGGTATTGGCCACCATTTCAATTTTTCCGATCTGAAATGAGATTAGATCTCTATAGCAGCGCCGATCGTTTGCAAATGTTCGCGGAAGCTGTAGGCTGGATTTTTAAGGCGCTTTTTCAGGTATTCGTCAAACTTAAATTGCTCGGACAAGGTTTTCCCGCTTTTGAGGTTTTCAGCCTGGCGCCGCTCAATTTCAGCAATTTTGCCCGCTAATGAAATAATGTCCTCGACATCCTGCAGCAATGCAAAAACCAACCCGTCATCGTCACCGAAAACCACGTCATCGGCCGTTAGTTTAAAATCACCGAACCTGGCGGTCGTCAGCGCATCCGATCCCCTTGGGTATGCCCGTTTGGGCCCCACCGGAAAGGCACCATAGCTGAAAACCGGGAAGTCGATCTGAATGAGCTGCAGAGTATCGCGGTGAAACCCCCAGACTGCAATGCCCCCGAGGCCAGCAGCTTGGGCTTCCAGAGCGGTTAAATCCCCGATACAGCCCTCATGCTTGCGGGCCGCATTATCGATGGTCAAAATATCACCTTGGTTGGCATCGGCCATGACCTCCAAAAAAATATCCACACTCCCCGAGTGTCTAACCGGCAGCACACGCCCGGCCATTCGCCAGCCCGGGACCAGCGGTTTGATCCCAATGGGCGCCACCCGCATAAAAACGCCCAGCCGCATACAGGCATCGGTAATCAAGGGGGTTGAAAGTGTGGCAAAGGCTTTTTTTAGGCTCTTGTTATCCATGCTTCCTCCCACTAGATGGTACAAAAATTGGTTATGCCTTAAACTATTCTCTCAGACCCTTGTTTGATTGGTTTTATTGGTCAAATTGGTTAAAAAATGCAACCCTAAAACAACCAATAGAACAAATCAAACCAATTTAACCAATCCAACAAAAATTAATATTTAATTGGAAATTGTTTGCAAAGGTCTCGAACCTGTTGAGCCACCTGGATATGAACCCGTTTGTTTTCATCATTTGACAGGGCGGTGTCCATCATGCGGGCAATCTGTCGCACCTCGGGATCCTGCATGCCTCTGGATGTGATCGCAGGGCTACCAATGCGGATACCGCTGCTGACTTCCGGTCTTTCAGGATCGGCCGGAATCACGTTGCGGTTGACAACGATTCCAACCGACTCTAATATCTCTTCAGCAAGCGCCCCTGTCAGCCCTTTAGATCGCAAATCAATCAGCACCAGGTGATTTTCGGTCCCACCGGAAACAATTCGATACCCCAGTCGTTCAAACTCAGCGGCAAAACAACCCGCATTTTTTAATGTTTCCTTTTGCAGTCCAACAAAATCATCTGCCTTCGCCAGATGGAAGCAAACTGCTTTAGCAGCGATTAAATTAAGCGAAGGGGTTCCCTGTCCACCGGGGAATATGGATCTGTTAATGCGATCGGCGTATTTTTGCTTACACAAAATAACACCGCCCCGGCCGGCGCGTAGCGTTTTGTAGGTTGTAAAGGTCACAAAATCGGCATGCGGAACCGGACTGGGAATAACTTTGGCAGCCACCAGACCCGCAATGTGGGCCATGTCGACCAGCAACAGTGCTGAGACCGAATGGGCAATTTCGGCAACTCTCTCATAATCGATCAACCGGGGGTAGGAGCTGGCACCGGCAACGATCATGCGGGGCCCGAATTCTCTCGCAAGGTTTTCAAGTTCATCATAGTCGATTTGTTCGGTTTTAAGGTTGAGCCCGTAATGCTGGAAGTCAAAACAGCGACTGGTCATCGAGGCCGCATCACCGTGAGACAGGTGACCCCCGTGCGATAACTTCATTGATAGGATGCGATCCCCCACATCCAGTACCGAAAAATAGACCGCCAGATTGGCAGATACCCCGCTGTGTGGCTGAACATTGGCATGGTCAGCTCCGTACAGATCCTCGGCTCTTGAAATCGCAAGACTTTCCAGTTCATCTGCATGCCGGCAACCGGCATGAAAGCGATTGCCCGGAAACCCCTCGGCTGCTTTAAGGCTGAAGATCGAACCCTGGGCCTCCAAAACAGACCGGGGTGCATGATTTTCAGCCGCAATCAAATCCAGCGTGTTTTCAACCCTGGATTCTTCATCCCGGATAATCCGGGCCACATGTGGATCATCTCGCAGTAAATTCGGCATGGCTGCACCTTATTAACATTATGTATGACCGCAGACTTGCGCAGATATCCGCAGACTGCTTTTGTTCGGCCGACTCTTGCAACCTAACGTTTTTTGCGCTGGACAAGCCGGGCGATCAAAAAATATGTTCTTGTATGAATTGACAAATTCAGCTCATTTCAAAACAATTTGAGCGTTTCTCGAATATTTTTGTAACTAAAAAGGCCATATCGCGTAATGATGTGCAAAAGATTTCATAACAATGTTTCGCACGAGCATCAGGCTTTTTCGATTGTAGATTCAGATCCTAAGGGTTTTAAGACGATGATTAGTTGCGGCAACAGCGTTAAAGCGGCCAACAGGGCTATCGACATAGCCAGCGCTGTCAGCAAGCCGAAATAAATACTGGGAATAAAATTGGAAAGGGTCAGGATCAAAAAGCCACTGATAATTGTCAGCGATGTATAGTACAAGGCACGGCCAATGCTGCCGTGGCACAGGTGCACTGTGCTGGCATAACCCCTATTTGCCTGGAACTCGTGTCTGAAGCGGTAAATGTAATGAATTGTGTTATCAACTGCGATTCCGATGCTGATAGCGGCAATAGTTATGGTCATCATATCGAGCGGTATTTTCAACCACCCCATAATGCCGAGAACGGTTGAAATCGCCAGCAGATTGGGTATAAGGCCAATCAAGGCCAGTTGCAACGACCGGAACAAAATTAGAAACATGCCAAACAGCACCAGCACAACCACTCCCAGGGTCAGAATCTGGGATTCAAACAAACTCTGTAGCATATTGTTATAAAGCACCAGCAGGCCGGTCAAATGGACATGCTGATCGTTCAGCCCTATTTTATTGACAAGGTCGTATCGAATCTTTTTCAGCAGGGCATCGCGTCTTAAGGATTTTTCGGAGTCCTTGACCCGGATGGAGTAACGCAGCTGATGATGTTGCGGAGACACATAAGGCTTTAGAATGATGCGCTTAAATTCTTTAGGCAGTTTGCTGTACACCAAAGCCAGTTGAAAATTATCTAACGGCTGGCCTTTATTTAACTTTGTGGCAATCTTCAGCATCGTTGCTAGCGATAGCACCTTGCCGGTTTCAGGAAGACCGTCAAGATAATCATGGATCTTCATCGCCAGCGCCATGCGGTCAGCAGTAAACCAATATTTTTCATCATTGGCTTCTTCAAATTCATCAAACTCATTAAATGCTTCGTCTGCCTGCCCTTTGGTTTTCGTCGTCGCCTTGGCAGCTCTTGTCTGCGGCATCTCAAGCTCTACAATCACGTCCAGGGGGGTGGTGCCACCCAGCCTTTCGTCAATAACTTTCAGGCCCTGATAAATTTCGGTGTCATCTTTGAAGTAATTTATAAAGCTGTTTTCAACAACGAGTCTGGTAATACCAAAGGCATTCATAATCAGGATGAGGCAACTCACGCAGAGTATCAGAGTGCCGCGCGTTTCCGTAAACCTGGCCAGAGCAGATGTAAAGGAGAAACGCTTTTCATTCATGGTCTGCGGCGTTTCTTTACGCAGTAACATCAGCCCGGCCGGAAAGAGTAAAAATGTTACGATCAACGATACTGCGATACCGGCACTCATCATCCAGCCAAATGTTCTGACCGGCAAAATATCGCAGAGCAACAGGGAGCCAAATCCAGCGATGGTCGTCAAGGCGGCATACAGACATGGCGTCAGCATTATGCCCACCGTGTCGAGG
>JASFJF010000411.1:0-4074 GCA_050122255.1 Desulfobacterales bacterium | reverse complement strand
GCCTTCGCCTTTAGAGGCCTGTACCAGCAACTCAACCATTTCAGCGTCAAACATTCCCAGGGGCCGGTCAGCGACTTCCAGAATCACCGCTCGTTGGCCGCGCGAGCCCAACCGGGCTGCAAAATGGGCGAATTCAAAAGAGATGAAACCGCCCCCGATGAAAACAATGGAAGGCGGAAGCCGGTCTAAGTCCAGGAAATCATCACTGGTGATAACATGCCCAATGCCATCTATTGGCAGCTCCATGGGCCGGGCACCGGTAGCGAGGACGAAAAATTTGGCCTGCAGCCGCTTTCCATTTACGGATAGCGTCTTCTCATCTGCAAATGCGGCGCTGCCCGCCACGAAATCAATTCCAGCCGTTTGAAGGTTTTCAATCGTTCCCTCCGGTATGCTGTCGGTGAACCGCTGCTTTTGTTCAAGCACCTGGGCCCAATTACCTTCAGGGGCTGCGACAATTCCCTTCCCTTCCAGATGCCGGGCCTTGGCAACTGCTTCAGCGGCTTCATAGAACCATTTTTTGGGCTGGCACCCGACCAGAGCACACGTTCCACCGGGACGCTCAGACTTTTCAACGACCGCCACCCTGACCCCTTTTGCATTTAAATCAAATGCGGCTGTTTGACCGCTTGTTCCGGAACCAACGATAATGACGTCGTATGCGTCCATTCCTCAACTCTCCTTTTTGTTGGTTTTAACTTTCAATTTTCATTTTTGAACTCTTTGGGGTTCCAACGCTCATTTAGCTCTGAAAGATGTTTGCTCTCCGTCAAAATAACAATCTCGTCCCCCTCCTGAAGTTTGGAGTCTTCCTCTGTAAAATAGAACTGATCATCACGGTAATAGTAAATTGCTCTCGCCCCTTCGGGCAAATCCAGTTCGCTAATCTGTGCATTCTCATTTTTTCCTGCAATAAATGAAAAAAATCGCGCGTTTCCGCGCAGCAATGTTGATAGCTCGATGTTGTCAAGACCTTCGACGATATTGTTAAGATGCCTGCTAATTGTACGTACCGGTATTATAGTATCTTCAAGTCCAAGTTCTTCGCAAAGAGACCCCAGATCCTCGTCCTCGACACTGGTGATGATTCTGGTAAATCCCATTGAGCGTCCCAGCAGAGAAGTGATGATGTTGGCCTGGTCGTTGTCGGTGAGACAAAATAAAAAATCACAACTTTTTGGATCCACCTGGCTGAGGATGGCCGGTTTGCCCGCATCGCCGTGTAAGAAGCTGCAATCTAAGTCATCGGACAAGCTATCAATTTTTTCTTTATCGAGTTCTATAATGACAATATCGTGGCCCTGCTTGATCAACTGTCTAGTTGCCAATATGGCGGTTGGGCTTGCTCCTGAAAAAACGATCCTCATTTTATTGCTCCCTTCTTTTGCCGATCCATGTTCCCGGGTAAAGAAATACTATCCAGACAACAATTTCCAAACGACCCAGCAGCATATCAGCGCACAAAACCCCCTTAAGCAACGGATGCAGTTCGAACGAAGTGACACCTGCCGAGATCCCGGCGGTTCCCAGCGCCGAAACGACCTCAAACAGGGAATCCAGCGGCGCATGACCCAGGGCGATAAAGGGCAGCCAGGATAAAGCAATGATAAATACGAAACCGAAAACAAGACATAAAACAGTCTGGATCTCATCCGCCTCAATTCTGCGACCGGCCAGCCGGGCCTCGGAAACAGCGCTTGGCGGCGCTCCAGCTCTTTGAATAACTAAATACAGCAGCCGAAAGACGATCAGCAACCGAAAAATTTTGATGCCGCCTGCGGTGGAACCGATGCTGCCGCCCACCGCCATAGCGAAGATCAGGGTTAGTTTTGACCCATCGCCGACTTTTGAAATGTCCAGTGAAGCAAAACCGGCGGTCGATTGAGCAGACAGAGCATTGAGCGCTCCATGGCGTATCGCAACCGGCCAGTCAAGCCCGTCCTGGTACCACAAAAACCATGTCAGCAAAAGCGTCGTCAGCAGGCCGGCCGCAAGAAACCCCTGAAACTGTGGATCACGGGCGGCAATTTTAAACCCATATCGATAGGCGCGGTGATATAAAACCAGGGAAACGCCCCCGGCCAAGGAAATAAAAATAACTGCAGCTTGAGCATAATGGCTTGCTACACCTTGCAGGCTTGCATCGTGAGGGCTAAAACCGCCGGTTGACACTGCCGCGAGGGAGTAAAGTATCGAATCAAACCATTTGCTTCCTGTCCAAATCAATAGTAAAAATCCCGCAACGGTCAAAATACCATATATTGCGAACACGCGCCTCGCATGGGCACGTGTGCTTCCAATCAGGTCATTCTCGTAATCTTCCGTGATGTCAAGGCGCTTGGCCGCCAAACCCGGCTGAATCATTGTGGCGATGGAGAGAACAACAATGCCGAGTCCGCCCACCCACTGCATCCAGACCCTGGCAAAGAGAAAAGTGGCCGGTTTTTCGCTCAGACTCACTGCTGTGCTGAGACCGGTTGTCGTGACGGCCGAAACGGCCTCAAATAATGCGTCCGCAAATCTGAAACCTGAAGCCATCACCGGCCAGGCCATCACCAGGGGCGAAAAAGCGAAAATAAGCGCCGCAATCACCATGGCTTCGTTGGTTTGCATGTCTTTAGGGGCTTTTAGGCGCATCAGGCTGACGCCCAGCAAAGACACACCGATGATGACAACCAGGTAGCGCACGCTGACGTGATTATCGCCAAACAGCAATGAGACGCCCAGGGGCACCAGAGTGAGGCCGGCCAACGCCATACATAGTTGGCCGAAGTATTTCAAGACAAGTGTGGTCCGTACAGCAAATCTAAGTATACGCACGCGATTTTTCTTTTCTTCTGCGTTTATCTGAATCTTGCTGTTGCCGATTTAATCGCTTCGTTCATCGCTTCCAAGGCAAGGTCAATGCCGCCTTTAAGATCCTCCAGAGCCCCCTCGCCAGAACGATTGAGTTCAGATATTTTTTCTTTGATTTCATTGCGTTTATTTTTCAACGCCTCGATTTGTTTTTCGTATTCGATTCTAGAGCTGGCTTCCAATTGATCGGCTTTTGCCACCAGCTTATCGATGTCAGCATTCCACTCATCGATCTTGGCGTGCAGTTTTTGAACGTAAGCTTCTTTAGCTTTCATTTTTATCTCCTTTGAATTCATCCGTAAATATTGAGTTCAGTTCGTGCTTGTCCTTCGGTTTTAGGTGACCAACCAAATCAAAAACAACGGAGGACAGGTGATAGCCAATAGGGCGTTGTCTAAGTAAACTGTACAAATTGAGAACAACAGACGTTACAGTAATTAACTGCAACTGTATAGTGATACTGCAATTAATCACTGTCTTCTTGCAATGAGAATTATGGATATGTAATGTCAGCAATGACGGCCTGAAATCACATAATCATTCAATAACCGATTGTCCAGTGAAATACCCAATGCCTGCTCTCAACGGATCATTTTTAGGTAAAAAATTGAGCTCAAATAATCAAAAGCATTTGAAATAAAACACGCTACCATAATTTAGGTTTCAAGATTCGCTCTTCAATAGTGGCCGAAGCTATTTGCAGATTACGTAATGAAAAATCTACAAAATATCAACCAAGCTTCGTACACGTTCTGTTAAATGCCGTTGATATGAAAGAAAACGGGCATGAGGTTAAAATAATAATGGAAGGATCGGCCACACACCTCATCCCGGAGATAGCTACGGTTCTGGTCGCTCTTGATTTTCTAAGCGTTTTAACAATGTTTACCCGCGGTGCGCCGGTCATTGAAGAGGCGGTGGGAATTGGCCCAGTGGCCACGGGCTGAGTGGTCTGGCTCGACTTTGGGTCAGCGGTCTTATTGCCCTGGCCTCTTTCTTTATCGGCGGCATCATCTCTGCTAACCTGATCTACGGTAAACGGGGGGGTAAAAAATGAGTTTGTTCTATGGTCTTATTACCGGCAGTATTTTTGGTTTTCTCCTGCAAAAAGCGCTGGTATGATGAAATGAATAATCAGAATGTCCACCTACATTTTAGCAACACCTGCATCTTCAAGGTAAATTTCGAAATTTGCAAGATCTACCTCAGATAACCGTA
>JASFJF010000410.1:0-4082 GCA_050122255.1 Desulfobacterales bacterium | reverse complement strand
TTTCTGCCTGACGGCCGGTATGTATCGGTAACTGTGATTGAAGCTGGCCCATGCGTGGTTACCCAGATAAAGACCGCTAAAACGGATGGGTACAATGCGCTTCAGCTGGGCTTTGGCGAGAAAAAGGAATCTCGTGTCAACAAGCCGCTCAAAGGGCATTTTAGCAAAGGGGCCGCCGGGGCATTTGACACGCTCAAAGAATTTGCGGTTGCCGACCCGACAGATTACAATCTGGGGCAGAAAATAACACTGGAGATGTTTAATGTCGGAGAGCGGGTGGACGTCATAGGGACAACAAAGGGCCGTGGATTTGCCGGAGTTATGAAGCGCCATGGATTTCATGGCGGTCGCAAAACGCATGGTAGCCACAGTCATCGTATCCCTGGATCCGTCGGCTGCAGCGCATCGCCTTCCAAAATTATTAAAGGCAAGAAGATGCCGGGCCGGTACGGCAATGATCGCCAGACAGTGCGAAATTTGGAAGTTGTTGATATCCGCACGGATGATAACCTCATCCTAATAAAAGGTGCGGTGCCGGGAGCCAAATCCGGGCTGGTGACCATCAACAAGCTAAAATTCAAGGACGTGCAAGCATCATAAAATTTATGATTCAGAGGCGGATTTTTGCCAGAGACGATTCTGCCTTTTATTCTGTTAATGGGGGTGTTATGCCGGTTGTAGATGTACGAAATGTGAAAGGGAAAAAAGTGACGACGGTCGATCTGGCTGAAAACATCTTTAATGTTTCCGTAAAGCCGAGCGTGCTGCACGAGGTTGTCACAATGCAACTGGCCAACCGAAGAGCAGCTACAGCTGCTGTCAAGCATCGCAGCGATGTTAAGGGCAGCCGGCGTAAACTATTCCGCCAGAAAGGTACTGGAAGAGCCAGGCGCGGTGACATTAAATCCCCTCTGCTCAGAGGGGGTGGTGTTGTTTTTGGGCCTGATGGCCGTAAATATGCTTTCAAGGCACCCAAGAAGGTCCGCAAATTGGCATTGAAGATGGCATTAAGCAGCAAATTGAGCGCCAGTGAACTTGTCGTGCTTGACAAAATTGAACTAGCGCACATCAAAACCAAAGATTTCATTGAGATCTTGAAAAACTTAAAATTAGACAATACCCTCATTGTCGCGGATGCAGAAAATCGCAATTTGGAACTGTCGTCGCGCAATGTGCCCAATGTGAAGGTACTTCGCGCTGAAGGTTTGAACGTCTATGACGTCCTTAAATATAAGACGCTAATTTTGTTGGAGCCGGCAATAAAGAATATCGAGAGGAGGCTGGCCGCATGATGCAATATGAAATCATCAAGCGACCCTTGATCACAGAGAAAACGAGTATCCAGAAAGAGATCGCCAATCAGTTGACGTTCGAGGTTGACCGGCGCGCCAATCGTATTGAAATAAAACGCGCGATTGAAACGGCTTTCAAGGTCAGGGTAGCCAGTGTCCAGACCATGCAGGTCAAAGGAAAAGTCAAACGCAGAGGCCGCAACATCGGCAAGCGCCGTGACTGGAAAAAAGCTATTGTTACCCTGATGCCCGGTGAGCGCATCGATTTCTTTGAAGGAGCTTAGAGGTGTTTTCAAAACCCCATAAAATTTCCGATAGCTGTGTTATCCCTCAAATTGAAATATTCACGTACTTCATGTTCGATCCGTTTTCAATTCAAGGGATGCCTTGCTCTCGAGTATGATCTGAGGCTTTGAAACCACTTCGCTTGTGAGGAGCATCACATGATTACCAAAAAGGTGAAACCGACATCGCCCGGAAGGCGTTTTCAGACGTATACGTCACTTGAAGAGATTACGCGCAAGGTTCCCGAAAGACGATTGCTGAAACCACTCAAAAAATCCGGTGGTCGTAATGTTCACGGGCGTATTACCACCAGGCGTCGCGGTGGTGGCCATAAACGACATTATCGGGTCATCGACTTTAAGCGTGACAAAACTGGAATTCCGGCCAAAGTCGCCTCAATAGAATACGACCCCAACCGCTCCGCACGCATCGCACTGCTGCATTATGCCGATGGAGCGAAACGCTACATTCTGGCACCGGTCGGCCTAAAGGTTAATGATATCGTGGAATCCGGTCCCAATGCGGACATCAAACCCGGCAATTCGTTGCCCTTGAGCCACATCCCTCTCGGGACTCAAATTCATAACATCGAAATGCGTTTGGGCAAAGGCGGGCAAATGGTCCGCAGCGCCGGTACATACGCCCAGTTGATGGCCAAAGAGGATGCTTACGCTTTGATTAAGATGCCCTCGGGAGAAGTTCGCATGGTTTTGCTCAAATGTAAGGCCACCATCGGGCAAATCGGCAATGTTGCTCACGAGAACAAGTCATTGGGCAAGGCCGGTCGCAGGCGCTGGTTGGGGCGGCGCCCCAAAGTGCGCGGGGTCGCCATGAATCCGGTCGACCATCCCATGGGTGGCGGTGAAGGCCGTTCGTCCGGTGGCCGTCATCCTTGTAGTCCATGGGGTTGGCCGACCAAAGGCTTTAAGACCCGACGCAAAAGAAAAAGCGACCGTTTGATTATCAAGAAACGAAAGTCCTAAAAGTTACTCTTTACTTTGAAATTGCATGCGTGCTGCCAAGCGTCAATTGACAAAACCCATAACCGATAACCAATGGCTAATAGCGCACAGCCGCAACGGGAGTTTTTATGCCACGTTCGCTTAAAAAAGGCCCTTTCATTGATGACCGCCTGCTCAAAAGAGTCAATGAAGCTCAGGCATCGCGCAGCAGCCAGGTGATTAAAACCTGGTCGCGACGATCCACGATTGTTCCGGAGATGGTCGGCATAACGCTGGCCGTTCATAACGGCCGAAAATTTATTCCGGTCTTCGTCTCTGAAAACATGGTCGGGCACAAACTGGGGGAGTTTTCGCCAACCCGCACCTTTTATGGTCATGCGGGGGATAAAAAATCGCGATTAAAATAAACCATCCAAATGAGCTAAGGCTCAATTGGCATTATTTGTTATGCGTTTTGGATTGATCGTGAAAAGGGATAAAGTCGATTCTTTATCTGAACTTCTGTCAAAGCCTGATAACGAATAACCAATAGCGAATAACAAGGGTTATATAAAATGGAAGTCAGAGCTTCTGCAAAGTACATGCGAATATCGTCACGCAAAGTCCATAAACTAGTCGGGGCTGTTAAGGGCAAGCCGGTTGAAGCGGCCTTAAATACGCTTAAGTTTATGCCCCAAAAAGCAGCAGGGATATTAGAAAAAGTCATCCGTTCAGCGGTTGCCAATGCCGATCAGAATCCGGATATCGACATCGATCTATTGGTCGTTCGCAATATTACAGCCGATCAGGGCCCCACGCTCAAACGGTGGCGGGCCAGGGCCCGGGGCCGTGGCACCCGGATTTTAAAGCGAACCAGTCATATTACCGTTATTTTAGACGAGGAATCTTCTGCTTAAAAAGGAGGTAAAAGATTGGGCCAGAAAGTAAATCCTGTTGGATTGAGATTGGGAATCGTTAAAACATGGGAATCCCGATGGTTCGGTGGTAAGAATTACGCCGAATATATACTGGAAGACTACCGTTTGAGAAAATTTATTAAGGAAAAACTTTACCATGCAGGTGTTTCCAGAATTGAAATTGAACGATCGTCCAAGCGTGTGCGCTTGCGCATATATACTTCCAGACCGGGTATTGTTATTGGTAAAAAGGGATCGGAGATATCACAGCTTAAAAAAGAGATTGAAAAGATGACGGACCGTGAGATTCTTATTGATATCCAGGAAGTCCGCAAACCTGAGATTGATGCACAACTGGTTGCCGAAAATGTAGCGCTTCAAATCGAAAGACGGGTGGCGTTTCGGCGAGCTATGAAACGCGGTGTCTCCTCGGCCATGCGCTTTGGCGCCCTGGGCGTAAAAATTATTTGCTCCGGCCGGCTGGGTGGTGCCGAGATGGCCCGAACCGAATGGTATCGTGAAGGACGGGTTCCGTTGCACACCCTGCGAGCTGATATTGATTATGGATTTGTCGAAGCCAGAACCACCTATGGAGTTATCGGTGTCAAAGTGTTTATTTTCAAAGGCGAGATATTGAAAAAGGATGA
>JASFJF010000409.1:0-4092 GCA_050122255.1 Desulfobacterales bacterium | reverse complement strand
ACCCGGTAAAACCGACTGGCGCAGCCGGATACCAACACAAAAGCACAGAATACGAAAATCAGACATCGGCTCATATCCTGATTTGTATATCCAAAATTGAATTTTCGCCACCAAAATCATCTTTCTCGCGCGTCAAAATCGTTGGATCGGGTATGCGTCGACCGCCTTCGATAATATAGCTGTAATGGTGTTCACCCGGATAGAGATCGATGGTTACTTCCCAGTAACCGCTGACTCCCATTTTTTTCATGGGGAGGGTCTTCCAGCCGCTGAAACTGCCGGCAAGCTCCACCTGACCTGCATCGGGCTGGTAAAGGACAAATCGATAGGGCACTGTCGCGATTTTCGGCTCCGGCTGTGCAAACAAGACAATCAGCAGCGCTACAGCCAGCAGGCCCATAAAAGCGGCGGCTGGTTTCCAGAATCGCAGGTCCAGTCTGCGCCGCACGTCGAAGCTGGATTCGCGAATCCGCTCCACCACCCGGTCACGGATCAATTTTTCCTGCTGCAAAAGACCGATGGTTTCGTCTTTCACCCCCGCATCGGCATGCACCGTAGCGACAAATTCAATTTTTTCATCGACATTCATCTCGTCATCAATGAACATGCTGATCATGTGATCCTTCATATTTTATTCCTTCCCCCCAAGGAGGCCTCTTAGTTTCACACGGGCGCGGTGAACTCGTACTTTTACATTCTGTTCGCTGGTGTTGTGAATTTCCGCAATTTCACGGTAGGACAGGTCGCTGCTGACAACCAGGCTTAAAATATCTCTTTCTACTACATCCAGATGCTGCATGGCAGACAGCGTGCGTCGGTATTCATCTCTGACCATCAGATGATGCTCCGGATTTCCCCCCGATGGCTCGTTTTCGTCTCGTAATGGTGTGTTCCGATTCGATTTGCGCCGATGGTCCGTAAGAGCGTTGCGGGCAATTCGAAACAGCAGCGGCGCACTCAGCTTGCTTCTGCCGTAGCGTGCAAGATAGCGGGCAAAGCTTTCCTGCATGATGTCGCCGGACAGGTCATAATCACCACCGGTGCGCATCAGGTACGCAAAGAGCATGTTTTTATATCTGTTGTAAAACGCCCTGAATTCGTCCACTTTTGATATAAAACGCAAATAAACCAAAAAAGTTACAGATTTTTAACCACATCCTAACATTTTGTGGGCTTTTTGTTCTTTATACTGCGTGCCTTCGTCGAATTTTGATAGAAATTCCAAAATGTTGTATTTTAGATTGGGCAATATTCGGTTCGTCAGATTTCATAAAAGCTGTGCAAATCTGAAAAAATCGGCTATCCAAATTTTTTAGCAGGATAGCCGCTAGATGTAGTTCAGTCGAAATTTACCTTACATATCCATGTCGAAATAAACCAATCCGGGCAAATTAATTAAGGCGATGCGCCGAAGCTGAGCCCGGCAGCATGTATATTGCCGATAACAAGATAACAGCAATCGCAATTACTGGCATAATTTTTTTCATCAACACCTCATTCATTTAACTTATTGAGCGTAGGATGTTTTTATCAAAATAAACGAATTGCTTAAAACTCTGCGGTTACGCGAATAGAGCCAACCCAGCCGTCCACGTCGTCGCCAACGTCGTATTCATCTTCTAAATACTGAAAATCTGCGCTTATGGCAAACACCTCGTTTAAACCAAAGCGCACATAGGCCTCGGCCGCCAGCGTATTGTCCAGCGCGGAGTTGCCATCATCCAGGTAGGCGACGCCGATGCCGATATTGTCCTGCTCCCGGCCCCAGATGCTGCCGCTGATGTGGCAGTTTGAAATCAGCCGCATTTAAGGCCGCAAAACCCCACCAACCGGAAACAGGAGCAGCATAGGTGAACACCCCGTTTGTATCAGCTTTTATGGTTTGAGTGATCATGTAATCAGTGGGGGCGCTATACTTTTTGTCGGTGTTGTAATGTTCGACCTCGACCTCAGCAAATGGCACCGGCTTGCCGTTCAGCTTTACAATTCCCTGAAAGATATTGCCGGCATACAGCCCAAACGGTTTGGACAAAGGTACTATCTCGGTTTTCAAACCGATCTCCTCGTCCCAGCCCTCATCATCACCAAAAGCCGTTACAACTGTTTTGGTGTAATGAATAATAAATGAGTCCTCAGTTGGCTCCCAGTAGGGCTCGGGCTCCATGTAAAACACATATAGGCCCGGGCGTTTTACCGCATAGGCGGCCTGCCAGGCGCTGTGACCCATAACTTGTATTTTTTGGATTGAACCCAGCAGGTCCTGCTTGTTGCCGCCGGCAAACACGTCAAACACTTTGGGTTTTACCAGTTCCATACCGACCAATTCAAACGGGTGGGAAAAAGAGAGGGTCACCTTTATTGTCCGGCTATCGTCCTGCATCACCATGTTATCGGAAGGAATGACCATTCCAAAATGCGACCAGGCCGCCGGGCATGTCATCAGAACAAAGATTGCGGTCAAAAGTACCATCCTTGATTTTTTCATTTATTCACCTCCGCTAATATGTGGGAAACAAAAAAAGCCACGTGACGTTTTCCTCTTCAGAGGATATTGCCTTCGTGGCCTTATAAAGACAGCTCTATTTGGTTTTAAAATAAGGCTTCAAACCTTAGTTGAAGCGTTTGATATCAAATTTATGAAATTTGTGTCAAGAAAAAACGCCGTTGGATACATTTAAAAGTCATCACGTGATTGCCGATTTTAAGCTACTGAGTACAATAGGCACACCTTTAAATTGCCTATTCTTCGAAAAGGATTTTGTGATCAACTAATTTGATCTGTTTGAGCGTTCCCCGGATGACCTTTTGAGTTCCAAAAATGTCAACCAATAAGAAACCACCATCATCCAGTGGTTCCACAAGGTCTACTGATTTTAAAATAAGTTCCTCCTGTTCACCTCGCGATATATACGCACTAGCTTCACACATCGCCAAACACCTCCTTGATTTTCTCATCGACAGCGCGCTGGACCATATGCGGTAGCGGTTCATCGACGACTCCCACCAGTTTAACCGGTTCCTGGGTCAGCGGCAATAAGATTTTCATCGCAGCGCACGACATGATCGCTTCTGCCATTTTGGGGGTTACTTCTCCAAGCATGGCATTCGCCCATGTGATCGAGATGGAACCCAGGATTAGATCGGCCGTGGCTACAGTGTACACTATGGCATTTTCACCGGAGGCGCCGCGGTTGGCGCCGGCTTTCAACATCTGAGCAGTAGCAATTGCATTGGTCCCTAAACCGACCAGCTCAATCGATTCACCATAGGCCTCCTTGATATATTTTATCAAGGTAGCGCCAATGCCGCCGCCTTGGCCGTCAATGACACAGATTGTCTTCATTGTCGACACCAATCCTTTTGAAAGCAAAAGCCACGAGGAGCTGCTTTGCGCGAGCCTTCATGGCCATTTTATGCAGTATCTTGAAAACCAGCATCACAACGATGGGTTCGGCCCCATCTGTTCTTCTAAAGACCTGTAGCTAAACGAAATAAGTTGACATGTCAATAAAAACCGATCTTACCGACAGATATTAGCAAATTCTATAAAATCAAAAAAACCATTTATATTATCTATTTGACATATCGCTTTTATTTATGATTTGAACCGTCATAACTAACGAAGAGGCCCTCCATGACTGGCGGTCTTGGCCGTACCTGAGAATGTGTATTTTTTGCTTACCGCGTTTGCTAAACGATAAAAGCCATGGATTGGACATACAAAATTACCCGTTGGGTGTTGAGCGCTATATTCATTTATGCAGGCGGAACCAAGCTTTTAGAGCCGGAAATCTTCGCCGTTTTGATAGAGGCGTACGGCATCGTCCCCAAGGGTTTCATCATGCCGGTGGCGATCGGGTTGCCGCTATTGGAAGTGACTGCCGGTATCGGACTGCTGTTCGACATCCGTGGAAGCTTGGCGTTGATTGCCGGCTTGCTGCTGGTTTTTGTGGTTGTGCTTGGTTATGGAATCGGGATGGGACTAGATGTGGACTGCGGCTGCTTCGGTCCCGAAGATCCGGAAGCCGAAGCGTTTCACGGTCTGGGGCTGTCCGTGTTCAAGGATCTGGTCATGATGGTCGGAGTTATTTT
>JASFJF010000408.1:0-4106 GCA_050122255.1 Desulfobacterales bacterium | reverse complement strand
TGATTTTATCTTCCAAAGCGGCTGGTGCCCGCATGGAAATATTGACGGCCTGCAAGGGCAGACGACCATAGCGCGGAATCTCGTTGGGAATCAATTGAAACCCGGCGATGTATTTATCCGGATCAAAAAAACCGGCATTTTTATGAGTTTCGCAAAACGCACCAATCATTTTACAGCCCATGGGCGCAAAACGATCCTGCACGTGGAACCATTGGATATGGGATGACTGCTGTAGTCCGCCCTGTTCGAGCCGCAAAATTTCACCCTCAAATGCCTCTTGTTGAATCTGTTTGAATCGGGCCAGCATTTGATCCGCCATCACGGTTTTGCCTTCCAGGCAAATCTGGACGCCCATGTCGGGTCCTCCGTCAAGATAACCGGCTGCACCCAATATATCCAGATCGCGGGCCAACACCTCCAGCAGAATGTGTTGATTTGAAGACTTTAGCAAATATTGCTCGCCGGTATCCGTTGCTTTTATTTCCAGAGTTCCCTGACGAGCAGCTTCCAGAGCTACTTTACGATTTTCACTGGCCAGGCGCCCGTCAACATAAAAACCATCACCCACCGCCCCGACGGCCGCAATATGCGCCAGGTCGGCATTGGCTGGATTCATGGTGCGGGCAAACAGATAACAGGTGGTTGACGCGCTGATGTCACGATCGCCTTTTAAGCCAAACAAATCGGGATCGAGATTATGCACCTGTGGATCGGTAGCCGGACGGGCCACATGATGATCGAGTATGAGGGTTAAGTTGCGGCCCTTGTTTAGATCGGAAATCAGGGGTGCGATACGGCCGGCCATATCGGTGAACACATTCAAATCACCTTTGCTTTCGAAGACCTCTTCTAAAAACCGGGGATAGGGCTTTTCCAGGCAAAGGCGCTGAATTTCAAAGCCTTGCCGTTCAAAAGCCCGGGTCAGGATAGCGCCCGAGCTGAGTCCATCGGCGTCATTGTGGTGGAAAATATGAACTTTTTGAGTGGGCCATTTCCGCAAGGCATCGATGGCCGCTGCCATGGCCTTAATCAGTTGTTGTGTCATGGAATGAGAATGACCTTTGTTGACCCCCGATGCGTTTTCCGCTCTCCTTGTCAAACAAGTGTAATTTTTCCGGGGATACGCTCAAAGCCAAAGTGCTGCCCTTATTAAAATCATGAATATCCGGCAGGCGCAGGGTAAAGAGGGAACCGCCTTCTACAGGTTTGCCGTGAACCAGCGTATCGGCGCCGAGGGTTTCCAGATAGTCCACCTGCATCTTGATGGTGCCGCCACCTTCCGGTGCCAGGCTAAAATGCTCGGGTCGGATACCCACTACGACCGCTTTGTCACAAGATTCGGGCTCTAATTGCTGATAAACAGGCAAATCGTCGGAGCCGGGAAGCTTAAGCGACTGCCCGTCGCGGCTGGTGCGGGCTTCGAAAAAATTCATGGCGGGTGAACCGATGAAGCCGGCCACAAAAAGAGAGGCCGGCTTTTCATATACCTCCAGCGGAGACCCAATTTGCTCGACATAACCATTTTCCATGATAATTAAGCGATCCCCCAGTGTCATGGCTTCGACCTGATCGTGGGTCACATAAACACTGGTGATGCCCAGTTTCTCATGCAGGTTTCTCAATTCCAGGCGCATCTGAACACGCAGCTTGGCATCCAGGTTGCTCAACGGTTCATCAAATAAAAAGACCTTGGGCTCGCGCACGATGCAACGGCCCATGGCCACGCGCTGGCGCTGTCCACCGGATAGCTGCCGGGGTTTGCGGTCCAAAAATTCGGTTAATTCGAGTATCTCTGCAGCCCGTTGAACCCTCTGTTCAATTTCCGCTTTGGGCATCCGCCGAATTTTGAGGCCATAGGCCATATTTTTGAAAACTGTCATATGCGGATAAAGGGCATAATTTTGAAACACCATGGCGATATCGCGGTCGGCAGGCTCAAGTTGATTGACCACCTTGCCGTTGATGGCAATATCGCCCTGTGTAATCACCTCCAACCCGGCAATCATGCGCAGCACCGTCGACTTGCCACATCCCGAAGGGCCTAAGATAACGATAAACTCACCGTCTTGAATATCGCAGGAGATACCGTGAATAACCTCATTTTGGCCAAATGATTTATAGATATCCCTCAGGCTGACATCCGCCATACAATCCCCCTGATCACTACGCTGATAATTTACTCATCACTCCAATACTCCATTGCTCCATCACTCCATCGCTCCTGTAACCAATAAAGATATAGTCTGATTTTATGTCAAAGCACCTTGAAGTTAAAATCCTTGAGCATGGCTGCTTCATTTTTCCGTTTCGGTCATTCCACGCACAAACTGTTTCTGCATAAAGATCACCACCAGCACCGGCGGAATCATGGCCAGCATGGTCGAGGCCATGATGATATGCCAATCGGCCTGGCCCTCGCCGACATCGAGCATCCTTTTGATACCGATCAGAAGGGTGTAGTAACTCTCATCTCCGGTGACCAGCAGCGGCCACAGATATTGATTCCAGCCGTAGATGAACAGAATCACAAACAACGCTGCAATGGAGGTCCGCGACATGGGCAGCAGAATATCAAAGAAAAATCGAATGGGACCGCCCCCGTCGATGCGGTGGGCCTCGCACAGCTCATCAGGCACCGTCATGAAAAACTGGCGAAAAAGGAAGGTGGCGGTGGCCGATGCGATCAGCGGAAATATCAGGCCGGGATAAGAGTCCAGCATATTCAAATCCGCCACCACTTTATGGGTGGGCAAAATGCGAACTTCCACCGGCAGCATCAAAGTGATAAAAATCAACCAGAAAAAAAACATGCGAAAGCGGAATCTGAAATAGACGATGGCAAAGGCGGACAGCAGCGAAATGAATATCTTGCCGATGGCAATGCCGAGGGCCATGATCAGGCTGTTGAGCATCATGCTGCCCACGGTGGCACCGACTTCGCCGCTGCCGACGGTCAGGGCCTGATGATAGTTTTCGATCAGGTGACGGCCGGGTAAAAATGGAAAAAAAGAAGTGATCGTTTCCAGGCTGTGGGTAGAGGCCACAAAGGTCGTATAGATCGGAAAGGCAATAATGAGACAGCCCAATAGCAACAGTGCGTGTGTCAAAAAAGTCAGCCAGGGGCGATGCTCGACCATTGTCGACTCCTTAATAATGGACCTTTCTTTCGATGTAGCGGAACTGGATCACCGTCAGGGCAATCACAATGATCATCAAGATGACCGACTGGGCGGCGGAACCACCCAGGTCCAAACTTTCGAAGCTGTCGTGATAAATTTTGAAAACCATAATATTGGTGGCTTCATTGGGGCCGCCTTCGGTAATGGCATGGATGACCCCAAAGGTATCGCAAAAAGCATAGACCATATTCATGACCAGCAGAAAAAAGACCGTCGGCGACAGCATTGGAAAGGCAATCGTCCAAAACCGTTTGGCCGGAGAGGCCCCATCAATGGCGGCGGCTTCGATAAAGGACTTGGGGATGGCCTGGAGTCCGGCCAGAAAAAAAAGAAAATTGTAGGATATCTGGCGCCAGGCCGAAGCGAGGATTACTAAAATCATTGCCTGTCCACCTTTTAAGGTAAAATTCCAGTCAATCCCGATGGCCTTTAAGAAAAAAGAAATCATGCCCACGGTGGGATTGAACAAAAAGTACCATAAGACCGCAGCCGCCACCGGTGCAACCGCATACGGCCAGATGATGAATGTTTTATAAGTCGTGGCCCCGCGAATAGCACGGTCGGCCATTACGGCCAACAAAAGCGCAGTCGACATTGCAAGGGCTGCCACCGAAAAGCTAAAGATCATGGTGACCTTAATTGAGTTGATATAGATGGAATCGGTAAAAATATACTTAAAATTATCCAGGCCGACAAAGACTGTTTTGAGACCGAAAGGGTCTTCGCGTTGAACCGATTGATAAAGGGCCATGAAAGCGGGCCATATGAAAAAAACAAGGGTGATGATGATTTGCGGCGCCACCAGAAGATACGGCAGGACTCTGTTTTTAAAGATGACTCTTTTTTCCATGAAAAAATTTGCCCTGTGTAAAAATTAGGCAGGACCCATTCCGATACGGAATGGGTCCTACTTCATGGTTTGTGTTT
>JASFJF010000407.1:0-4114 GCA_050122255.1 Desulfobacterales bacterium | reverse complement strand
AAACCACGTTCACCTAACAATGCTTGGATACTGAATGGAGAGACTTCGATAGGTGTCCAGGGGAAAAAGTACCTGTTATTGGTAAACGGTGAAAGCAGCGCAATGCCATTTCCTCCATTGGTCAAAGCATCCAGGAGCCCATGGCTGGCTGTGAGAATAAAAAAGTAAAGAACATATTTCCACCACCGATTTGAAAAAATCACTTCTTTTCGATAAAAAATGAAAACGATTAATATACTTAGTAGTGCTGCGAAAAATGGAGAGTGAAAGAAGCCTCTGTGACCCACAAAATGATAGGACGGTATGTACAACCAGCGGTAACCAATGACGTCTGCATCTGGAAGTGTCGAACATGCAATGCTTAACATCCAGAATTTCAAGGATTCTTTTCCGGAGCTAAAACTGTATGCGGAGGTACCGGCGACTACAGAATGCGTTATAATTGTCGGCAAAGCAGTTTCCAATCTACACTATCAAGGAGACCACACCCATTGCAAAAGCTTTAATCGTTCGGATGCAGCAATTAAGGCATCAATACTTCCAGCCTTGAATGTACCATTTATTATTTTCCAGCTTCATATTGAAAACAACGAGACCATTATAATCCCCCCGGGTCATATAAATCTTGACTTCAGCTTTATCGCCGGAAATCGTCATTTTGGGTTTTCCCAACGCGACCGGAGGGTTTTCAGAAAGTCTTTTGGGAAGAATTTTAATATAATCTGCTTTGGAAATGATCTTTCGATCCCTGCCGGTCATTATCGCAGCATTTTGATGGATGAGATTCTCAATTTTTTTAGAATCCTTTGTATTCACGCCATGCTGAAAATCCAGCATAGTGTTTTTCAGCGCCTGCTCTTGTGGGGATTTCGGCTCATAATGAGTTAAAGGTTCATTCTGCCCGCAAGATAATATGGCCGTTATGACAACAGCAGATGCAAGATATTTAACCATCATTTTTATCCTGATCTATTTTTTTGAACCCTTATCCTTGCTTGCTGCGCCATAGCCCATGCGGTGGCGGCGGGAAACGTGAAGCTTTCTTCTATCATGGCCACCTCGTTATTGGGGCTAGCACACCATTGATTGAAAACCAAATATCAAAATATTTCGATTAATGTCAATTGGTTTTGAGGGCAGGGGATTGAAACGGAAGCTGTCAAACAGCAAGGATTCTACGAATTTAAACCAGGTGGTTGTGGGCAATAAGGATACGGCAATTGAGGCCGCTCCGCCATTTGTCCAGGTTTTAACCATTTAACGAATCGACTGTATACTGAATTAACTGATGTTTTGGACTTTGCATTGACACCTTAGCGGCTTTAGCCTATGTTTTCTTTGCCCAAAAAAAGATCCAACGAAATGAAAACAAGGGGGTTAAAATGTCAAAGCTCACAGACGAAGCCAAAAATGCAGTGGCAGAAATACGCCCGTCTATGGTGGCTACCGTAAGCGGGACTGGAAAGCCAAATGTCTCTGCCAAAGGATCGCTGCGCGTTATAGATGATGAACATGTTGCCTTTGCAGACATTGCCTCTCCCCGAACGGTTGCTAACATCAGGGAGAATCCCCAGGTGGCCATCATCTGTTTGGATGCTGCCGCGCGAAAGGGCTGCCGCATTTGGGGACAGGGCAGTATATTCAACTCAGGTGAACTCTTCGATCAATTAACTGCTGAGTATGACGCCAAAAACAAGGTGGTGCAACATGCGGTAATAGTGGCCGTTGAGGATGTTGAGACCTTCTAATCACAAAATGTTTTTCCGAAAATGAGAGTCCGTTCCTCATTGGGAATTAAACACGAAACATTAATCACTATATAAAATTTGACCCTTTCATCGACACAGCCGGTTGCGGGCGATGGGGATGCGGCGGTTGACGGGAGGATCTAATCGCAAATCGTAGTCACGGGATTTGCGCGGGGTGATTGAGCGGACGCGGTTCAGATTGACAATGTATTCCCGGTGGCAGCGCACAAAGACCGGTGTCGGAAGCTTTTTGGCGAGTTCACCCAGGCGCTGAACGGAATGGTAGGGTTTTCTTCGCCTGGTTCGGATCAGGGTATCATGCCCCTTGGCTTCAAGGTAAAAAATCCCTTCTATTTCTATTAAATCAATAGAGCCATCTTTTCTTTTGACAGGCAGTCTTTTCAATATTGCATCATCTATCACGGTCTACCCTCCAATCAGTATAAACCTATGAACCCTGAACCCTTTTAGATATGTTCTGCTGCGTCATGAGCCGTCTGTTTCCGTCATGAGTTGCTCCCCTGGGGTCATGACTCGTCTTGTTGCGTTATGATAGGTCCTGTCTACGCTAAAAGCCGCCAAAGTTCTTCTTATAACAACACTTTCTTGGACAACTTTTTAATCAGGCCGTTTAAATTAACAAAAGTGACTGTTGTTTTTGCATAAGACCTCGCGTATTGACGGTCGACGTCATTTGCAACAACATAATTTTGGCCCTCGGGATATTGTTTCCTGAAAGCCTTGACCCCCGCAGGATCAAAATCCGAGGCCGACCATTTACATTCAACGGCAACTGGCGGCTGATTCCTGCGGGCGATGATAAAATCAACTTCGTGCCCCCGTTTGTCCCGCCAGTAATTGATCCTGCGCGACTGAAAATTCGCGTGCATCTCGTTCAGGACGTAGTGTTCCCAGAGCAGACCGAAATCTTCGCTTCTCAGCGAATACCACCCGCGATAATAGCACACAAAACCGGTGTCAAAACCGTATACTTTTGGAGCCGAAACGATTTCTGTGGGGCGATGGGTGCTGAACGGCCGTACAATATTTATGACGAAGGTTGACTCCAGCACCGCAAGATAATTGCTGATTGTGGTCCGGCTGACCTCGCAGGGCACTGCGAAACGTGTCGCTTCGAACATTCCGCCGCTTTGTGCCATCAGAAGTTCGATAAACTTTTGAAAGGAATGCCGGCGCTCGAGTCGGAACAACTCCTGAATGTCTTTGGCCCAGAACGCATCCATCCAGTCCTGAAAGTCGCGTTCCGGAAGGTCTTTTTCCAGAAAAAAAGAAGGCATCCCCCCGCGCAGCACGCGGTGTGACAAGTCTTTGTTATCGAAATCCTTTAAATCGCTGCTCATCATCGGTGTCAGCCATAAATCAGTTTTCCGCCCGGTCAGCGTATCCTGAAAGCGGGCTGAGGCTCCCAGGGTGGACGACCCCGTTGCAATCACCCTGATGGATGTATAATGGTCGGCAGCTATTTTTAAAACTTCGGAGGGGTTGTCAAGCCGATGAATTTCATCCAGAACAATGCGCTCGCCTTTAAGGCCCTCCAGAAATGATTCTGGATCCGCCATCATGCGCCGGATCCTGGGCAGCTCGCAATCGAAATACTGTATCTCCGGGATCATCCGGCACAAGCAGGTTTTGCCGATTCGGCGCACTCCGGAAATCCACAGCACCGGTCGCCGCCAGCTTTTTTCGATTTTTTTCAGCCAGAATGTCCTGGTTTTCATGGCAAATAGTTTTGCATATAGTGCTACTATATGCAAGTATGATTTCATATAGAAATGATTGGATGGAATTAAATTTTTAGAAACCGCCAAAATCATGGAAAATGGTATCCGGATTTCACATGTGTCTCCTTCGGGCACCCTGGCATGAGACGGCTATCGGGCTTGCCGCGCCGGCATGTCGCAGCGACTTGTAACGGCGCCGGTTTAACGAAGACGGAAGCTTAAGCGAAGGGGGAACCTATTATAAGCGCAACTAATCAACAACGTCCCTATTATTATTTATTATAATGGTTTTCGATCTAGCTGATCGGTCTGCCGATTTTATTCAATATTTTTTTTGGCTCGTAAAGTGATGCGAAGGATTTCGCCGGGGTGCCAGAGGCGCATTCGCGGTCCCCATGTGCCGGTACCGCGGGATACGATGACGGGCATGCCATCGACCTCGTAGCGCCCTGCCAGCAGCGGGTAAGTGCGGCGGACCAGATAGCTGAAGGGCCAGATTTGGCCGCCATGGGTATGACCGCATAGCATCAGGCCTGCGCCGGCACGTGCCGCTTTATCAGCCTGCCAGGGGGTATGTGAAAGGAGGATCGTTGCGCCCGGCGGTCGACCTGAAAGCGCCGGCAA
>JASFJF010000406.1:0-4119 GCA_050122255.1 Desulfobacterales bacterium | reverse complement strand
CCCTTATCTTTCATAATTTACAAAAAAAACACGGTTTTAGCAAGCTAAATCTTTGGGTTAGGATGCTCATAGCACGCTTCGTGCAGCCCGAGCCGGGGGTTGACGGAATCAGGTGGGTGACACGCTATCAGGAAGAAGCCGATGAAAACTGCTTGAAATCAATCCCGTCACCGGCAAATTGACCCGTATAAAGGCATTTCCACGCTTAGGATTTTGGGGGCGGTGCTTCAGAGCTTGTATGCGTGTCCGTAAAGTCCATAATCACCAGGATTTCGTGTCCGTCTTGCGTTAGAATTTTTAAATTCGGATAACGCTTTTTGAAAACCTGGATCATGGCAGCGTTTTGCCGTAAGACGGTTGCCGAAAAATGGGTATACTGATTTTCTTTGGCAATCCGCTCAAGAACGTTCAGCAGATAGGATGCGATTCCCATGCCCTGGTAGTCTTCACGAACAACAAAAGCAACTTCCGCCTGTTGATCCTGTTCGTATGCATAGGTTCCAATCGCGACAATCTCTTTATGACCGCCTCTTTGGACGAGGCCGACAATGGACATATTTTTACGATAATCAACGTTGGCCCAGTGCTTCTGGACGACCTCATGCGAGAAGGAGCGCATGCGGTAAAAAAACCGCATATAAATGGTTTTTTCCTGTAATGAATAAAAGAAATTACGGTACGCAATCTCATCCGATGGCAATAAGGGTCGAAATTCAACGGCTTTGCCATTTTTCAGGGTGTAAATGCTCTTGTATGCTTCCAGAAAAAGCAAATCTTCAGTCGAAGGCGGCAGCTGGTCGGCAAATATGTAATGACGCTGTTTGGCCACACTGATGAGCTCCTCGCGGAACTTCGGGTGCGCAATTTGCGCCAACTCCATGACACGCTGGTAGATGCTTTTACCCTGCAACTCGGCTATGCCGTATTCAGTAATGACGAAGTTGACATCCCCACGGGTGGTGGCAACCCCGGCACCCTGACTTAAATGGGGCACGATGCGTGAAACGGCCCCGTTTTGAGCCGTCGACGGCAAGGCCACGATCGAAAATCCACCCCGAGACATGGAGCTGCCCCTGAGAAAGTCTACCTGATCTCCGATGCCGCTGTAAAACATATACCCCACAGAATCCGAACAGATCTGCCCGGTTATGTCAACCTCCAGGGCAGAGCTGATGGATACCAGATGGTCATTGCGCGCAATCACAGTGGGATCATTTACAAATTCGGAAGAGCGAAAGTAAAAGGCCGGATTGTTGTCCACGTAGTCATATAATTTTTTTGAACCCATACATAAGGACGCAACCACTCTGCCTGGCAGCAGCGACTTTTTCTTGTTGGTAATCACATTTTTTTCAAACAGCGGCAGCAGGCCGTCGGTGATCAACTGAGTGTGCAGGCCCAGATCCTTTTTGATATCCAGGGACTGCACAATTGCAATCGGCAAATGGCCAAACCCGATTTGAAGCGTGGCTTCGTCATCCACCAGCTGAGATACAAAATGTCCGATGCGCCGCGCGATCTCGGTGTGTTTGACAGCCGGAAACATTTCCACCAGGGACTCTTCAAAAGGCACGAGCCAGTCAATTGCATCGACATGAATAAAACTGTCTCCCAAGGTACGCGGCATTAGCGGATTGACCTGGGCAATGACCAAGCTGGCGTTTTCCAGTCCTGACCGGGTGATATCTACCGAAACGCCCAGGCTGCAATAACCGAATTTATCGGGTGGACTAACTTGAACCAGGGCCACATCCAGTCCGATGAGTTGACTGGCAAACATCCGGGGAATCTGAGAGAGATACGCCGGAATATAGTCAATCTTGCCCTCAAAAGCAGCCTTGCGCATACTATCGCTGATAAAGAACAGCTTGGGGGAAAACCTGCGTCGAAATGACTCGTCGTCGATGTACTCTGCAAAAGTTGATGACAGCATTTGATAGACCATGATATCCTGAATAGATGCATCGTCGATCATGGCCTTGATCAGGTGCTGGGGTTCACCGCACCCGGTACCGACAAACACGCGGCTGCCATTTTTGATGTGAGAAACAGCCGTTGCGGCATCAACCACTTTATCTGCGCATCGTTTTACGAGTTTCATTGCATATCTCCGTTAGTTGCTTTTGGTTTTGGGAATGAACCCACTCGACCTTTATTTTAGCATGCATAATAATACGAATGTGCAATAAATCAACTTTAGAAACCATTGTTAAGGTACTGGGGTGTTACTGGCATTTGTTTTCTGTTCAAAAAGAGCCTATATTATACAATAAAATTTCGCTACCATCGAAACCACCGCGAAATGAGATGTTGTAATATGAAATCTTCTAAAACAAAAGGGCTGTATCGCCCGTTTGAAGATCTCAAAATCTTATTGGACAGTCGATCGATACCCCTTAAAGACGACGCTACCAGGCAAGCGCCAGATGCCCTCAAAGCTGAAGACGATCCGGATCAAGAGCGCAAGATATTTGAAGATGCGATGGCGGATGTCAAAAAGATGCCGCAGGACACCCGGGCTGACCCTGAATGCCGACCGATTACGGTATTAGGGCCGGATAAAACGGATGAAACCGAAGTGCTGCTTCACTTGAACGAACTGATCAAAAACGGCAAAGGCTTTGTGGTCGCCGATACCGCCGAATACATCGAGGGCACCGGTTATAACGTGAACCGTGCCATCACCAAGCGTCTTCACAGCGGTGAATTTGCCGTTCAGGGTCATATCGATCTGCACGGTCAGACCGTGGAAAGTGCGCAAGCGCTTTTTGATCAATTTTTGAAAGAAAGTGTCGCCGATGGTAAAAGAATGATATTAATCATTCACGGGCGCGGGCTCTCTTCACCGGCCGATCCGGTTTTAAAAACAAAGGTCATTGAATGGCTCACCGCGGGACCGTGGCGCAAATGGGTCATGGCATACGCCAGTGCGCGGTTATGCGACGGTGGTGCAGGTGCCACCTATGTGCTTCTAAGAAACCGTCCGGCAACCAAACGCTTAAAAAGAAAAAACCGGCGGTAAAAAAAATAGCTTGACAAAAGTGAAATAGATCATTAATTACTGCCGCTTTACAGTATTGAACAGCCACCCCCATCGCGTGTTTCAGCAGATGGGGGTTTTGTATCCAGAACTCTGAAGGATTGAAATATGAACACCAACATCCAGAAAGTCAGAAATATCGGTATCAGTGCCCACATTGATTCCGGCAAAACAACGTTGACCGAGCGTATTCTTTTCTACACTCAACGCATCCATACAATGCATGATGTAAAAGGCAAAGATGGCGTGGGTGCAACCATGGATTCCATGGAACTTGAGAAAGAACGCGGTATCACTATTGCTTCGGCAGCGACTTATTGCGAATGGCGCGATCACCAGATCAATATCATTGATACCCCCGGTCATGTCGATTTTACGATAGAGGTTGAACGCTCGTTGCGGGTGCTTGACGGCGCCATACTGGTACTTTGTGCTGTTGCCGGTGTTCAATCCCAGTCGATTACCGTTGATCAGCAGATGAAGCGCTATAAGGTCCCCGGCATTGCATTTGTAAACAAGTGTGACCGCAGCGGTGCCAATCCGGACCGGGTGATTGAACAGCTCGAAGATAAATTGGGACATGACGCCGTTGCTATGCAGTTGCCCGTCGGTTTAGAGGCAGACTTTGAAGGAGTGATCGACCTCATTTCGATGCAGGCCGTCTATTTTGAAGGTGATAAAGGCCAAATCGTGCGGCAGGCCGAAATCCCCGTCGAATATTTGCCTGCCTCACAAGCCGCCCGCGAGCACCTTATCGATAAGGCTTCCATGTTTTCAGATGAATTGACTGAAGCTGTATTGGAAGAAGAAGAGATCAGCGAGGATCTGATTATCGCTGCTGTGCGCCAGGGCGTCATCGAACGCAAGCTAACACCGGTTTACATGGGCTCGGCCTATAAGAACAAAGGCATTCAATCGTTATTGGATGCCGTCACCCAGTTACTGCCTTGTCCGCTCGACATTGAAAACGAAGCGCTTGATATGAACAATTCAGAGCAACCGATCGTTCTGTGCAACGATAACAACAAGCCACTGGTTGCTCTGGCCTTTAAGCTGGAAGACGGTCCTTACGGTCAGCT
>JASFJF010000405.1:0-4119 GCA_050122255.1 Desulfobacterales bacterium | reverse complement strand
GATTGGAGTTCACATTCCATGGCTGTCGCCAGGGTGTCCCAAAAGAGCGGAATTCCCATGATCTCAAGTTATTCCACCAATCCCGAAGTGACCAAAATCGGAAATTATATCTTCAGAATTTGCTTTACTGATGATTTTCAAGGCAAGATGATTGCAAGCTTTGCACGGCAGGATTTAAAGGTGAACACAGCTGTCATCTTTGTCGACGTTTCCAGTGACTACAGCCTCAAGTTATCCGAAATATTTCGAAAAAACTTTGAACAACTGGGTGGCCGAGTTCTCCTTGAACTTGAATATAAACTAAAGCAAAAGCAATTTGACGAAGAGATTAAAAAGGCCATAAAAGCGAATGCGGACGTGATTTTCATACCCGGCCACGATGAGAGCGGTTTGATCGTCAAACAAGGACAGGATGCGGGAATATCATCAATTTTTCTCGGCGGAGATGGTTGGAGCACAGCGGCTTTTTTCAGAAAAGGTGGGAAAGAATTGAATCGGGGATATTACAGCACCCATTGGTCCGTAAATCTGGATACGGATCAATCCCGGGCCTTTGTCAAAAAATATAAAATCCAATCGGAACTACATATCGTCAACATCGCGCTTGGATATGACGCTACGATGCTTTTGGCCTCAGCAATCAGGCGAGCAAAGTCCACTGATCGGAAAAAAATTCGGGACGCCATTGCAAATACCCGCTTGTTTAAAGGTGTAACAGGAATCATTAGTTTTAACGAGCACGGCGATCCGGTCAAAAACGCCATTTTTATGGAAATCGAAAACGGTAAACCGCACTATCTAAAAACCCTGGAACCCTGATCGCAAATTTTTGAAAAAGGAAATCCATAAATTAAAATGTTTCTTCTTTTAAATATGTTGTGAAAATGAAAAATAGAAGCCTTCGTTTTAAAATCAATCTTGCCATCTTTATCACTTGTCTCGTTATAGCAATAATTTTCGGGACCATTCTCTACCCCTTTGAAATTCGCCGGCATGATTCGCATGTGAAAAAGATTGAGTTACTTCTGGACACGATCGTTCAGCAGAAATACGAAGATCTGGCCAATGAAATATTCGCTAAACAAAAAAGAGCCTTGGCGGTAACCCTCGAGGATATTCTGAAGGTAGAGGGAATTGCTGTGATAAGCATCTATCTGCCCGATGGTAAGTTGTTTTTGTCGACCGATGAATCATTTTCCAAAAAGTTCAATGAACTAAATCGAGATACTGACACCAGTTCGGCTTCATTGGCGACCAGGTCATACCAGGGAAGATCGATTGGTATTTATTCACGAAACGTAGAGGTAATCGGCCAGAAGATCGCAACTATCTATATTTATTATGATTTCCAAGAGTTGATCAAAGAGACGCGTTTATCCATTACTATTTTTCTGACACTCTTGTTGACGACTCTGATTCTCATGTCTGTCTTTCTTAATTTTATGCTTTCCAGATTCGTCATCCGACCGGTTTCTGTGCTTCACAACGCAATGAACAAATTGCAAGAGGGTTTTCTAGGAGAGACCGTTAATCTACCCTTCAAGGACGAAATTGGAAAGATGGGCGCAGCTTTTAATGACATGTCTGTCAAGCTTCACGATGGCCAATTGGCCATAAGAGAAGCGGAAGAGAAATACCGCAGTATTTTTGAGAATGCCACAGTAGGAATTTACCGATCCACACCAGATGCTAAAGGCCAACTATTGACGGTTAATCCCGCTTTTGCTCAAATACTGGGATATTCATCGGCTGAAGAAATGATCAAAAATGTAACGGACGTAAGCACACAATTTTACGTAAACTTGGACGACAGGAAGCGACTGCAACAACTGCTAAAAGACAAGGGCGTGGTTCGGGGATTTGAGGCTCGGGTTTATCGAAAAAATGGTGAAATTATCGATGTGTCAGAAAATAGTCACGAAATCAGGGATGAAAATGGCAACGTACTTTATTACGAAGGCATTCTCGATGATATAACCGAAAAAAAACAGACCCACCAGCTTAAAATTGCAAAAGAAGCTGCCGAGGCCGCTGCCCAAACAAAGAGCGAATTTCTTGCCAATATGAGTCATGAAATACGCACCCCGATGAATGCCATCATTGGATTATCATATCTGGCCTTAAAAACGGATTTAACAGCTAAGCAACAAGATTACCTCAAAAAGATCGAAAATTCCTCTAAATCCCTTCTGCGTATTCTCAACGATATTTTGGATTTTTCAAAAATTGAATCCGGAAAGCTGAACATGGAGCAGGTAAATTTTGATCTGACAGAAACATTAAATAATCTTGCCACCATGGTCATCGTTAAGGCCCAGGAAAAGGAAAATCTGGAGATACTGTTCCACATCGATCCCCGGGTACCCCATTTGCTGGTGGGGGATCCCCTCAGACTGCACCAGGTTCTGGTCAACCTATGTGACAACGCCATAAAGTTCACTGAGCAAGGTGAAGTCGTGTTAACGACCGAACTGATGGAAAAGTCAGATGAGAGGGCTACGTTGCGTTTCTCGGTACGGGACTCCGGTATCGGTATGAGCACAGAGCAGATGGATAAACTTTTTCAAGCGTTTACTCAGGCGGACACTTCCACAACTCGAAAATATGGCGGTACGGGATTGGGTCTGGTCATCTGCAAAGTTCTCGTGAATATGATGGATGGGGATATCCGGGTTGAAAGCAAGGTTGGCAAGGGTAGCACATTCAGTTTCACTGCCGTTTTTGGACGAAGTGCGCAAAGTGAGGATAAGTTTTTTAAGTCTACAAAGATGCTCCAGGGGATGAAAGTTTTAGTGGTGGATGACGACGCGGCATCGATGGATAACCTGCAAGGGATGCTGGAATCTTTTAGTTTTGACACATCGCTGGCCGTATCGGGTCAGGAGGGCTTAAAAAAATTGCAGAATGCCTCCGGGGACCGTCCTTATGAGCTGTTGTTGATTGATTGGAAGATAGCGGGGATGAAAGGTTTTGAGGCATCGCAGCACAAAAAGGATTATAAAGTCAATTCAAAAATCCCGACGATCATCATGGTTGACGACGACAACCGTGAAGAAATCATGCGCCAAGCCGACCAAGTCGGCTTAGAGAGCTTTTTGGTCAAGCCATTCAGTCAATCTGACCTTTTTGACATGATTATTCAAACTGTTAACCGTTATACTTCTGAGCTGATCCGACCACCAGCGCTTGATGATCAGATGATCCTGAGATTAAAAGCAATTCAGGGAGCCCGGATCTTGTTGGTTGAAGACAATGAAATCAATCAGCAATTAGCGCGAGAGCTTCTCGAAGGGGTTGGTTTGGTTGTAACCATCGCCAACAATGGAAAAGAAGCCGTAAGCGTTGTTCAGGAAAAAAAGTTTGACGGCGTGCTCATGGACGTTCAAATGCCGATAATGGATGGTTATAAAGCCACTCTCGAAATTCGTAAACACGAACGATACAAAGATCTGCCGATTGTCGCCATAACCTCACATGCTATGACCGGTGATAAGGAAAAAAGTCTTAAGGCCGGAATGAATGACCATATAACCAAACCGATTAATCCCGATCAGCTTTTTTCAACTTTATTATCCTGGATCAAGCCTGATAAACGAGCCGTACCGGATGATATTCTTGTTAAAAGAAGGAAGAAAACCGCAAAAAGAGCTGAGCGACTGCCAAGAAAGATGACAGGTATTGATGTGCAAACGGGTCTGGTTCGTGTAGGCGGAAACCAGTCACTTTACCTGGATCTCTTAGCCAAGTTTCATCGAGATTATGCTGATGCAACTTCCCGCTTGAAGAGCGCCCTTCATAATGGGGAACATGAACTTGCTCAACGTCTGGTTCACACAGTGAAAGGGGTTTCCGGCAGTATTGGAGCACTTGATTTGAATAATGCTGCCGCAGAGATGGAGACCGCCATAGGAAAAGAGTTTGCCAGTGATATTGAAGATCAATTAGAACAATTCGAAACGGAATTGAATATTGTCCTGGACTCGATAAGCAATTCTGTTGGTGTTGCTTCTAAACAGGAAGAAAATCGTTCTAACGGACCTGTTACTAACCTGGCAGTTCTCCAGAAACTACTTTTGAAGCTAAAGCCTTATGTTTTGGAACGTGAGGCAAAACCGTGCA
>JASFJF010000404.1:0-4130 GCA_050122255.1 Desulfobacterales bacterium | reverse complement strand
ATGGCCCGCAGGTCGGTAACCTTTTACTGCAGCAGGAAAGCTGCTTTGATGTCCCCAAACTGCCGCTCGAAATTTTGGTGGCCCAAACCCAGGGTCAAATCGGTTACATGATTGAATCCACCCTGGACAGCCAGCTCATGGATTTGGGGGTTCACGTCAAGCCGCTGATCAGTTTGATCACATACGTGGTGGTTTCCGAGGAAGATCCGGCGTTTTCGAATCCGACCAAACCCATCGGTCCGATCTACGCATCCGAAAAGGAGGCGCCGTCTGGCTACCCTGTCGTCAAGACCGCCAAAGGATACCGGCGTGTGGTAGTATCCCCCAGACCGGTCACCATTATTGAAAAACGCGAAATCAAAAAATTAATTGCAGCTGATTTTATCATCATCTGTTGCGGTGGTGGTGGCATCCCGGTGGTGCGCGAGGGCAGGGCATTTCAGGGTGTTGATGCGGTAATTGACAAAGATCTGGCCAGTGCCAAATTGGCCGAGGAGGTGGGTGTTGACATCTTTGTGATCGCTACGGATGTGGTCGGTGTCGCTCTGGATTTTGGCACCCCAGATGAAAAATTCGTACGCCGTTTAAATATTGGATCGGCAGACCACTTGATCGCCGAAGGCCATTTTGCCGACGGGTCGATGCGTCCTAAAGTTGAGGCTGCAGCCCGATTTGTGCGCAATGGGGGTCAGCGCGCTGTTATTACCTCGATCGAGGAAATTGAATCAGCTGTGAAAGGGCAGGCCGGAACCGAAATTACCTTATGATGGCACTCAGAACAAAATTTAAAATCATGCGGCTAATTGCCCTTGGCACAGGCACATTGATCGCGGCTCAAATTGCAATCCAACTGATAACGGGTTCGAGCCTCTGTCTGAATGCCGGGTGCGAAATGGTCGAGCACTTGACGACCCTTTCGCCTCTATATCTGAACATCTTGGGATTGATTTATTTCCTTGTGCTCTTTTGGCTGCTGTTGAATCTGAAGCCTACATTTTGGTTGGATATTGATGTGATTGGGCTGGTGCTCGTATCGGGTCTTGCATTTGACGCAGCGCTGATGGCCTATCAAATATTTATTGCCCGCACGCTTTGCAGTTATTGCCTGATTATTTTTGCGCTGATGGTTATTCTAACATTGCTCTACGGTTTGCGCCAGTTGGCAATGGGAATCGCTATTTTAGGTGCGATTGGTCTGTCCTTTTCTATTTTGACCTTTTTCCCGATAGGCGCAAAATCAAAGACCTATTCGCTTAAAGCGGCCGCTTACGGGGTAAAATCGTGCTCATCACCCACCAAAGAAATTTATCTGATTTTTTCCTCTGATTGCCTGCATTGCCAAAAGGTCATTGAAACGTTAAACAATTGTAACAGCTGTGATTTATATTTGAATCCGATAAATCCCATAAAATCATTAAATCTCTCAGGGCTTGAGCTGAATCAACAGTTTTCACCCGAAATCAACCGCTTGATTCTAAAGGTTTTAGGCATCGATACGGTGCCGGTCCTGGTCGTAAAAGAGGCTGAAAGCTACCAATTTATCAGAGGTCAGGAAACGATTATACATTTTATTCGCCGTGCGTGTTTTACGCATGGCGAAGTATTATACTTCGACCAGGCACCTGTCTCGTCCGATGATGAAATTACGGTGTTCACCCCTAAAAACGAAGAATGCTCACTGGCGATTGATTGCGATTCGAATACAGCGTCGCCGAATGAATAAATCACGGCAAGATTTGACACGGCCACAATTTGCAAACCCGGATGAATTTAGCAATTAGGATTGATTTTTAAAATGGGCTATATTAAAATTTTTATAGTATTCGCAGCCGGCTCCCGTATCGATTGGCGGTGAGCGATCGGTGGTGAATGCATGCAAACAGTCGGCAAGGATGAATACCTGAATCTTGCATATGAAAGCCTCCGGTTCAGGCAACATTCAGGTCATAAATGGAGCACGGAATGACACATTGCATTTTACTGAATGCAGATTACACGTATCTCAATGTGGTTCATTGGAAACGGGCTATGTGCCTTCAGGCAAAGGGCAAGGTTGAGGTGTTGAAGAATTCTGCCAAGACGGTGAGAAGCGCCAGCGGCGCTATTTTCAAAGTCCCGGCTGTTATGCGCTTGATCAAACTTATCCGCACCCTTTATCGTACCGGGGTTGCTTTCTGCAAAAAGAATGTTTTTATCAGGGACGGGTTCAAGTGTGCCTATTGCGGTACCGAGAAGCTGCGGCTTACCATTGATCATATTATACCGAAATCAAAAGGTGGCCAGTCCAATTTTGAAAATTGTGTGGCCGCCTGCAAGCCCTGCAATATCAAAAAGGGTCATCAAACGCCCAGGGAAGCAAACATGTTCCTCAATATGAGGCCCGTCCAGCCAACGATTTCCGAATTTTTAAGGTTAAAACTTCAAAAACTCGGCATCAATGATTTGCTGAGAGACCTGGGCGTTTATTAGGACAAGGCAACCATCGTATTTTTCCAGCAATCACAATTAACTTTCCCCCCACTGTCAGATATACTTTTTGATGTGATGTGTCTGTAAATGGCGGGTTTTAATCCATTAAGATAAGAGGTGCACATGAAACTAATTGTTGCGGGTACGGGCTATGTCGGACTTGTTCAGGCCGCGGTTTGTTCAGAATACGGTCATGAAGTCTATGCCTATGATGTCGATCGGGCCAAAATTGAGGCATTTTCTACCGGTCGGGCTGATGAAATTGAAAAATTTGTCATGGAACCGGGCCTGTCCAATATTATCCGCGAAACGCATGGTAAATCACTGTTCTTTTCCAGTGACCTGAAATCCATCATTGAAGGTACGGATGCGATATTCCTGTGCCTGCCCACCCCGTCGAATCTGGACGGTTCGACCAATCTTACGTATTTTGATTCTGCTGCGGAGCAAATCGCCGAAATTCTGGCCAGGCGAAAAGACAAACGCCGCATTGTTCTGGTCAGCAAGAGCACGGTGCCGATTGAAACCGCCCGGCGTCTGGAAGGCATTATGGAAAGGCATGACGTTGAAAATTTTGGCGTGGCTTCCAATCCTGAATTTCTGGCGGAAGGAACTGCTGTCAATCAGGCACGGCGACCGGATCGTGTGGTGGTGGGCTGTGACCATGAAGAAGATTTTAGGATTCTTCGCCGTGTTTATTCGCAATTTGTCCATCATGTTCGCATCAAATATATTGAGACCACACCCGAGACCGCCGAAGCAATCAAATATGTGGCCAACACAATGCTGTTGACCTATATTTCTTTCTGGAACGGGGTTGGCGCGAAACTCGGTGAAAAAATTCCAAATGTGAATATCGACGATCTGCGACTGGGGGTAACCGCTGATGACAGGATCAGCACGTGGGGCTCTTTTGTGAGCAATGGTGCCGGGGGTAGCTGTTTCGGCAAAGATATTGCCTCTTTAATTTATCAACTGCGCCGATTGAATGTCAGCACCAAAATGCTGGAGGCCTCGTTTGAAGTCAATGAATACCAGAAAGTCTATTTGGTTGATCGTGCCATTAACGAAGCCAATTTTAAATTCAACAATAAAACCGTCGCCGTATTGGGCCTGGCCTTTAAAAAGCACACCAACGACATGCGCGATGCCTCCTCGATTAAGGTTGTTGAGGCGTTGCTCGGTAAAGGCGTATCCCAGATCAATGCTTATGATCCGCTGGCCAACGCAACCGCCCGGCAAGAGTTTGACCCCTCGAAAAACGTTTTATTTGAAAAGATGAAATATTTTGAATCGGCAAAAGAGGCGATAAAGGGCACCCAAGCGCTTTTTATTTCATCTGATTGTGAGGAGTTTCGCGGGTTTTCAAGGACCATTGAAGATACGGTTAAACCACCCTATCTGATTATGGACGGTCGGCGCATGATTCCGGACTACGAAGAACTGGTTTCCAAGAATTACAGTTATCTGGCGGTGGGTTCGGTTGTCCTGCATCCGGCCTGAAATTTTCTGGATACCGCCAATGATGACGAGGTTCGGATGTAAACTGCAAAATGCCCCCCTGATTGCGTTACTGCACCGACATCACCGATCCCCTGCCTCATCATAAGCTTGATGCAACCGCTGTCGGCTTTTTTCAAATCCTGACGGGTCGATGCGGC
>JASFJF010000403.1:0-4132 GCA_050122255.1 Desulfobacterales bacterium | reverse complement strand
TGACAGACGGCAAGAAAGTGGGTCAAAAGTTAGTCATCGCCAAAGGTATAAGTGAGCAAAAAACAGACAACCCACGCATGATTAAGGGAACTGAGTAACGTTGGCGCATCTCAGTTGTGCGCTTGCAATTTTCGTGGCAATGAAATGCGAAAGTGCGCGCCTTCATTCGGGCTTGAGTCGACGGTTATTGTGCCGCCGTGTTTGAGAATGACTTTGCGCGTGACAAAGAGTCCGATGCCGGTCCCTCTTTTTCCTTTTGATGAGCTGAAGAGCTGGAAAATTTTATGGGCCAGTTTTTTATCCATGCCGGGCCCATTATCGGAAATGTCAATATAAACATGGGTTGCGTCAGCGCTTGTCGCAAATCGTATCCAGTGGGGTATGTTCCTGAGGTCTTCGATGCAGGCTTCCATGGCATTTTCAAGGATGTTGATCAACGCAGTCCGAATGATTTCCGGGTCGATTTCAAAATAACTGCGATCGGCAGAAAAGTCTGTAATAAATTCAATATTGGCGGCCTTGATGCGCCTTTCGATTTGAAAGGCTACATCTTTGGCAAACCGCCATACCTCAACTTCTTCAATTTCCAGGTCCCGATCTTTCGAGTAGTACAAGATGTCCAGAACCAGCTTCCGGATGCGGTCCGCCATCAGCTTGGTAACATCCAGGCCCTCTTCGATCTGGGCCGGCCGGTTGCGGTAAAAGCCTGTCTCTATCAGATAAAGACTGGCATTCAGTCCGGTCAGGCACCCCCTCAAGCTGTGTGAGATGGTCCCCAGCATCAACCCCAGGGTAGATAAATTGTCTTTCATTTGGTGCAATTGGGTAATATCCATAAAATAGCTCAAGACGGCACGCCTGCCCCGGTAAATGACAGATGTCACGGTTTCCATTACCCGGTGCGTGGAACGCGATTTATCCAAAACACAGAACTCATATGGAATCAAATTTTCACCTTTGAGCATGGCCACCGCACATCGGCGCACGTGTTGGCGATAGTCTTCACGCACAATTGTCATCGAGTCTTTACCGATCAGTTCTTTTGCCGTGTAGCCCGTAATGCTCATAAATTTTGGATTGACGTATGTGAACTTGCCTTCCTGAACAATATAGCTGCCGATCAGGGCGTTTTGGGTACTCTCAATAAATTGGAGTTCAGCAAGCTTGCGCTGGGTGTTGTCCCGAATAAATCCCTGCAGCGCATGGGGCCTGCCGTCCGCATCGCGCAAAACGATCCAGCGATCGTGCAACCAGCGAATTGAACCCTCCGGATACAGGACGCGGTACTCGGCTTCGCCCTCAGTTTGGCCGGTGCGCAATGATTCATTCAGGGCGTTGAGAGTCTGACGACGATCTTCGAAGTGAATAGATTTGATGACGTGATCAGAAGGCGCAACGCTTTCCACCTGATCTTCCAGGCGGAAAAAAAATCGAAATTTTTGATTATAAAAAAGAAAACGACGGGTGTCGATATCATAATGATAGATTCCGTCCTGAGAACAGTTCGCCAGTCGCTTGAAATCATCAAATAGTTCCTGCATGACACTATCCGCCTGTGAAGTCATGGATGTTTTCGTCATTTTTTAAATGTCCGCATCTTCTTAGCCTGCAGATGACTGTTGAGTGGTCTTTGTGCCGGAAGTTTCTGATACCACCTTGACCTCCAGCGGGCTGTTAGCATCCAGATGCACGTCGCGCTGTGGAAAGGCAATCGTAATGTCGGCTTGCCGGAACTCTTTATCGATTGAACGATTCATGGCATGCAACATCGGTATCCAGTCATCAATACTTTTAATAAAGACCCGCAATTCAAAATTGAGCGAATTGTCGCCGAAGCTGAGAAAGACCGCATGCGGTGCCGGAGATTTTAATACCAGGGAACTGGCCTCGGCCGCTTTCAGCAAGAGCTGTTCAGCCAGATCCGTGTCGGAGCCGTAGGCAATGCCCACCGGTATCTTGATGCGAATGATACTATCGCTCAGTGACCAGTTAATGAGCCGGCCGGTAATAAACTCTTTGTTAGGGACAATCAGCTCCTTGCGATCCCAGTCCAGTATGGTCGTCGCCCTAATCTGGATACGCGTAACGGTGCCATGAATATCGCCTACAGTCACCGTGTCACCGACCGAAAAGGGCCGCTCAAATAGCACGATCAAGCCGCTGATAAAGTTAGCGACGATTTCCTGCAGCCCGAAACCAAGTCCGACGCCCAGCGCAGCCACCAGCCACTGCAGATTTGACCAACGCAGTCCCATGGTGTTGAGCGCAATTACAATGCCGATCGCGGTCAGCGTGTACCGTGTTATGGTTGAGTAAGCGTAGCGTGCACCGGGATTCATCGGCAAACGCTTCAATAAAATCATTTCGAACAATCCCGGAAGGTTGCGCACAGCGATGATGGTGACGGCAATGACAATCATGGAAACGGCGATATTGCCCAGTGTAATCGGAACCATCTGGGGGGTGCCGTCTACCTCCCGGCTGTAGCTCCACAGTTCAACATCTTGTAAAATCCCCAGGGCCGGTAAAACCGGTTCCCAGATCAACCACAATCCAACAAGTGAAAAAATTAAAATCAGGCTTTTCAGAAGAGTGCGTGTCTGTTCGTCGATGGTGCTCATTTTGACAACCGATTTCATCAGGGTTGCGTGATCATCGGCGGAGCCTGAGAGTGCCGGACCGGATTTGCTGTCCATCATTTTCTCTTTTTGCTGCTGTTGGGCCATCTGGGCTTTTTTCAATGCAAGATTGCGGCGCGTCAGCATTAATAATCTGAGAATCAGATCATTGAACACAATCAGAGCGAAGACCAGAATAGCCGTCCGGCCGATCACGAAGCGAATTTCAAGCGCAGAATAAAAATAACCCTGGACCGTGAGCCCCAGATTCAACAGCGGTAGCACTATTACCAGCGGGTACCAGACATAGCGCAGCCGGACCAGCCAGCTTTTTGGATATTTTTGAACCAGCGTGGAGGTAATGCCGGCTCTGAAATGTAAAATTCGCGCCATAAATATGGCGGCTGCGGCAAATTGGACGATCAGTGCAAATTTGGCCAGCGCATCCGCATGTTGTACTTGCGGAACGGCTTGCATGGTGGTCAAAAAAAAAGCCGAGACCGCGACAATTGGAAAATACCAGCTGAAATTGTGCATCAAGAGCCGGCGTGCCGGTTCCGGCCAGCGAAAGTGCACTTGCGCCAGACCATTTTTGCGACAGATATAGTAAAAAAGGTTTAACACCAGCAGGATTAACGCAGTGGCCTTCAGTCCACTGACCAACGCCAAGGTAAACGGCTGCGGCGGCCTCAGTTTGAACAACAGCGCTGAGGGAAATGCCAGAATATACGGCCAGACAACCGATAGCAACACGGTCAGCCCGAATGCGCCGAGGGTCAGCTTGAATGAATCCTGCAGCGGATGGTGTTGCACAATCTCACTGATTTCTTTTAATTTACGCCGTTCCCACCTTCTGAAATACAGTAGCATACCTGCGATCAAAACACCGATAAACCAGATCGCCCCATGTTGACTCAGCGAACGACTCAAATCCTGCATGAATTGACGCCAGGATGCGGGCGCGAAGAACCACCCCAAAGAGATTTTCAGGTTTTGCAGGTCCGCGCCGCTCAGGCGTTTGGAACTACGAATCCAGAGCAGATAGCGATCGAGAAATTCGCCAAACGCCTCCCCCGTGCTGACCAGCTGTTGCTCGCTAAATTCAATATCCTGCTGCAACTTGAAGATCCGGTCGTAGCCGGAGGTCAATTTTTCGATAATTTCAATGCGTTTATCGAGTAGTTCTCGAATTTTCACATTGAGTAAAGTGCGCTCGGCATCAGACAGATGGCCGTTTAGGGCAACCAGACGCTCTGCCAGCTCATTTGGATTGGAGGTTTCACGTCGTATACGGGTCAATTCGATCTGCCTTTCGCTCATTTCGCTAATTTTGAGTTTGCGGGCATCAGAATCTGTCATATACTGAATGTGTCGCTGTATATCGAGGCGCTGCGCGCGCAACGCCAATCCGATCGTCTCCGTCAACACAACGGATTGAACTCTTCGCCGGGCCATTTCGTAGTCTTCTTCCAGCTTTTTTAAACGTAATTGTACTGCTTTATGTTTTTCGATCA
>JASFJF010000402.1:0-4150 GCA_050122255.1 Desulfobacterales bacterium | reverse complement strand
CGCTCCATCAATGGCTGCTGAATGGTAAAAAGCAGCGGGTATGGTTGTTAAACTGGAATAGCAAAGCAAAACAACAAGGCTAGTCCAATGCCAAACATCCATTATTACAATAGAAATCCATGTATGGAATGCATTTAATTTCCAATCAAAATTGATCCCTATTGTTGAGAGTAATTTTGCGGCTATCTCCAAAAACACATGCCAAATCATTGCAATCATATTCCAGGGTACTAATAACGGCAGGGCCATAGAGACCAAACATACCGCAACTAAAGCACCTTTCTTGGGGATCGATAAGGCTATGGCAATGCCCAGAGGAATTTCAATTATCAAAATGATAGCTGAAAATAATAGGCTGCGGCCTAAACTTTCCCAGAAACGGACGGACTGCAATGTTTCTCTATACCATTCAAAGCCAACCCATATCTTTGACTTTAGGGTGAAAAGGTCATGGAACGAATAATTCACGACCATAATCAATGGAATAACCGCAGCGAACCCAAGCAACAATAGGGCAGGAATCATGAAAAACCAGGCGCTGTTATTTGTTGATTTTATCATCATCAACCATGACTGTTTGTTTCAGTAACAGATAGGTGTCTTCAACTAAGCTGCTTAATGATAAAGCCTTTTGCAATGTGATTTCGTACGAAATAAATCATTAAAGCACCGGGGATAACTGAAAGCACAGTCATCGCCATCACAAGGCCTATATCTGTTCTAAAACCAAACAAAGCGGAGATCGCCATACTAATTGGCTTACCAGCGGTCACAGTTAAAATACGGGCAAAGACGACTTCCACCCATGAGAACATAAAGCAAAAGAAACATGCGACTGCGATTCCCGGTGCCATTAGCGGAATTAGTATTTTCGTAAAAAACCCAAAGAAAGAATAACCGTCTAAAAATGTAGTTTCGTCTAGTTCTTTTGGAACGGCTGATATAAAACTTTCCAGTATCCAGATAGAAATAGGTACATTAAATAAACAATGAGCCAATGCTATTGCAAGAGGCTTGTTTATGAGGTCTAGCGATGAAAATATTAAAAATACTGGGAGGACCATGACCACCGGTGGCGTCATTCGCAGGGCTAAAAAGCCAAAAAAAAGATGTTTATCACCCACAAACGAATAGCGCGAAAAAGCATATGCGGCAAATAGGGCAACGGGGATGGTAATGAGAATGTTTAAGCTTACATAAGTTACGGAGTTTATAATTGAGGCAGTCAAGGCAGGACTTTGAAAAACGTGAATGTAATTTGACCATGTAAATTGCCCGACAGAGGTTGAAGCGCCTCTCAATGTTGAAAGGAAACTTAAATACACAAGCGATATCAGTGGCAGAAATAAAAATGAGATATAGAGGGTTGCCGGCAACCATCTAAAATGAAGCTGCTTTTTCAAAAGGGACCCCTTTAGCTTCGGTTTGCCAACGAGCTGGGGGACAAATTTATTGAACAAAAAAATAAAAGGCATGCATAGCGCCAGGCTTGCCGCAGTCATCATGAGACCAACGCCAAATATACTAAGAGTCGATTTAGGAAGGTTTGCAAGCACCCATTTAGCAGCTGGTGGATTGATATAATGATAGAAAACTCCATTCAAACACATCAGAATAACTGTGTTCTGCCCCAACCAAACGATTGTTTTTTGAGTGTATGTCATGCCTGCGATCAGAAGAATGAGTGCGCAGCCCGCTATGGCTGTTAATGGAAACAGCAATATATGGCCATGAGAAGAAAATAAAATTACGACATAATTATAAACATGGAAATTAAAAGGGCCGGTGTTTAGCCGGTATGTAAACAAAACAATTAAGAAAGCAAGGACAGCACCCGGAAGCAAAATCCCGATTGAAACCGGTTCTACAAAAATTCGCTTGCGACGAAGGTATATTCCCAATAAGTAGAAAGGGTATAAGGTTATCGCTTCATGGATGAAAAGATAATTCCAACCCACGATCCGGCCCTTAAGGGGATTAAACAAATCCAGCTTCAGGTTGAGCCAATATCCCGCAACATATAACACTATTGCGGCAATCAAAATCTTTACGTTGGCATCTTTTAATAAACGAAAAGCCCCGTAGTGAATCAATTCTACTCCGATAATGAGCAGCAGGAACCACGAAGGGATGCAAAACGAGGGCAGGCCAAAAACGGTATTGACAAGCCCCACAAAATAGCCTCCGATGCTGGGCAAGGGCAAACCATAAAATTTGCCGTTAAAGAAAATCGGCGGTATCATCATCAATAATGTGAAGAAGATAAAAGGTAACAGTCGAGTGAAAAACTGGTGCTTAAAAAACTTGCCGCAGCTCCATCCGACACGGCTTTCTTGGGCAACATATCCCGCTAATACAATAAACAGTACCATATGAAAGGAGTAGATAAATTTGTACTGATTAGCTGCCGCCGGGTTCTTCAGCAGCATTAGCTCCTCGATAAAATGGCCATAAAAAACCAGCGCAATTGCGTAAAACCGCGTGATGTCAATTACAAAAATTCTGTTTGTTTTTGATCCAGAATTCATAAGATCAAATATTCTGAACTTTCGATTTCTTGGGAATGCATGAAAAATCATCAATGTACAGATATGCACCATAGCACAATTATTTATGGCTTCAAAAGAAAAGAAATCGGTAAGATCATGCAAACGGCAGCCAAAGAATTGGCGTGTTAAGACATCATAAAACTTGGGATATTTTACAGGAAAACATCTATCAGCAACTTACAGATTGATAATATATCATCTTTGGTCGGTTTGCAGTATGAATCGGGTACCAAAGGGGTTTTCAGAATTTAAAAATTACCGACTTGTTGGCAAGCAAAGGTCGTTGATGCTTCGGCTATTCTGCTGGGACTGCCTGATCTGTTCTTCGAAGTTTATCTGAATCGTAGCCTTTTTGCGGCAGACGCTTCAGGATGCCCTGATAGACTGTCTCGTCCATGGTTGGGGTGCGACTGAGAATCCAAAGATATTTGCGTGACGGTTCCCCCACCACAGCCCATTGATACTCCGGGCTCAGATCGATAATCCAGTAATTGCCCTTGAATGGCCAAAAGAACCAGACCTTCAGCTTGGCATTTGTGTTGGTATCCACAACTTCGGCTTTACCTTTAGATTCTTTCAACGGTCCTTCAAGGCTGTTTTTGTGGCAGCGGTTGACGACCTGGATCTTGTTGTCCGGCAGCAGGCTGTATTCGGCAGTCGTACCGGTGCACCCCTTTTGAAACCAGGCCGGATAACTGGCAATCTCGTACCACTTTCCGAGGTATCGTTTCACATCTACTGTAGCGACAACCGTTAAGGGTGACTCGCTGACAGCCGTGCCGGCACAACCGTAAACGACCAGTGCAAGGCCAAAGAGGACCATTTTTGATTTCATATTTTACTCCTTTTCACATGCTATTAGGTATTCAATATAGAGCGAAAGGTCAACAACCACCTCTATTGTTCTGACAGGCCTCATGCTGGCAGGGTTTTTGAAAATGACCGCCTGTCGGGCTGGCGTTGCGGGTGGTAATGCACAAAGAGCCACCCTGTCGACTACCGGCAGGGCGGTCTGTAACGAGTGGCAAACGTCGATGGGCTTACGTCCCGCAAAAGGTTCGGTAGGGCTGCGCCGACGGGGGCGGTGGCAGGTGATAGTCGACCAGTTCCGGCAAATCCTGATAGGGTTGGGACAGAATATCCAGAAGTTTTTCCATGACTGTAAAATCGGCCCGCTCCACGGCCGCCTCCAGTGCCTCTTCCACGCGGTGGTTGCGGGGAATGACCGCCGGGTTGTGGGTGGACATGAGCCGGCGGGATGTCTCCCGGGAATCGGGTTGCCGTTTAAGACGGGCCTGCCAGCGCTCGAACCACTGCTTAAAATCCGGGGACTGGAACACGGAGGCTTCCGGCAGAGAACCGGATGATAGATCGCGAAAAGTGTTGGTAAAATCCGCCCCGTTTCGGTGCATGCAATCAAGCAGGTCCTCCACCAGGGCGCCGTCATCCGCTTCCTGGTTTAACAGCCCTAGCTTGGCCCGCATGCCCGCCAGCCAGTAATGACGGAAAGTGTCGGAAAATTCAGAAATGGCCTGGTTTGCCATCGAAACAGCTTCTTGCGGATCCTCGTGAATTAGCGACAGCAGCGTCTCGGCAAACCG
>JASFJF010000401.1:0-4154 GCA_050122255.1 Desulfobacterales bacterium | reverse complement strand
CGGTTCCATAGGGCGCATATTTTTCCAGCTCGGCTTTGGCGGCGTCGCTGCCGGCAAAGGCTTCCCCCAGACCGTTGAGGGTTTTGGCTTTAAACAGCAAAAACCAGGCACCCACAGGGCCGTAACCATCTTTAAAGCGGGCCGGGGTGAAACGGTTTTCCATCATGGACAGCTCAGCGCCGACTTTCATGCACAGGGTATAGGTGGACCCGGAATTCCAGACCGGGTACCAGGCCCGGCCTTTGCCCTCACCCACTGAACGCGGCTGATAAATGTTGACGGCCCCGCCGCAGGCAACCAGCATCGTTTTGCACTTAATAATGAAGACTTTGTTTTCACGGACGGAGAAACCAACTGCACCGGCGATCTGGTTTTCTTTATTGGCATCCAGCAGCAGCTCGACGATGAACACTCTTTCCAGAATGTTTTCTTCGCCAATGGCCAGCTTGGCCGCTTCGGCCACGATACGTTTGTAGGATTCGCCGTTGATCATGATCTGCCATTTGCCGGTCCGCACCGGCTGGGCGCCCGCTTTGAGGGTACCCATTTTCTGGCCTTTTTTACCATCCAGATTTTTGCCATCATCAGACTTTTTCCAGATCGGCAGACCCCATTCTTCAAACAGGTGCACGGAATCGTCCACGTGACAGCCCAGATCAAAGATCAGGTCTTCGCGCACAATTCCCATCAGGTCGTTGCGGACCATGCGTACATAATCATCAGGCGAGTTTTCGCCGATATAGGTGTTGATGGCCGAAAGACCTTGGGCAACCGCGCCGCTTCTTTCCAAAGCCGCTTTATCGACCAGCAGAACGCTCTGGTCATCAGACATCCATTTTTTAACCTCAAATGCAGCACCGCTGGCGGCCATACCGCCACCGACGATCAAAATATCAACTTCACGCTCCTCAACTTCAGGGTCCTTGACAGCTTTGAGTTCCCCCATTGGTTTATTCGGTAATGCCATATCTTATCCTCCTTGAGTTATAATGCTAATTGATCATTCGCTTTAAATGAGCACACCACACGTCGTTAGACAGTTGCCTGCGGGGTGGGAAGGCTATAACCATCGGCTTCTTCAGTTGACAGCAAGCCGCTTTCAAGGTCGTTGCCTTTCAACTCCTGGTATGCATTGGCCTGTCCTTCGGGAGTGGTCCGGATGGGGAACTTAAAGCGTTTGATGGTTCCGTTGCGGAACTTGCAGGTCCACATGACATCCTCGGTTCCCAGCATCGGCATAACACTGCTTCCCAGCGGAACGAAGTCGGCATAGCCTCTAACTTCGATGGCCTGCGTGGGGCAGATTTTGACGCATGAGAAGCATTCCCAGCATTGATCCGGCTCCTGGTTATATGCCTTCATCTCATTGGGCTCAAGAACCATCAGGTCATTCGGACAAATGTACATACAGGCGGTCTTGTCTCCGCCTTTGCAACCATCGCATTTTTCATCTATAACATAACTTGGCATTTATTATACCTCCTAAATGAATGTGGTAAGTTATTGTTTCTATCCTTAACCGTCTAATAGAATTAAGAGTTTGCACCTCCCTTCAATTCCTGAGTTTATATTCTATGGGTTATTTATCGATTGGACCGGTACCCACCGGTTGATATTTGAGCAAAACAAGCGATTTTCCTCGCTGACGACAATTAATATTTACTATAAAATCACTTAGATACAGACCGTCCAAAGGGGTCAACATATCATTGAACATTTACCTTGTCAAGGGTTTTTGAGCCCGCAAAAACCAAAATTTCAAGTAGTTATGAGACAATGTTCGTAACTCCTACGGGCTGTATCTGGCCGTCCAATTGAGTACCATATGTTGTATTCTATTACCTAAATCCAGCGAAAAAAATTCTCAAGTAAATGTCCCTAAAAATGGTGTCAGGTGTCGGGTGTCAGTATTTAGAATCGGAGAGTCTAATGAACGCCGAGCAGAATAACGTGATCGTGTTCGGTTAATTGTCAGGCGATCATTATTTTTCTTTGCCGTGCTAAAAAAACCTGATAGGTACTTCGCAGTCCCAAATGATAGGTTTCAGGCATCGGGTATCAGTAAGCAGATTGACGTCGTTCAGAGGTCAGGTTTCAGCAATTCTTTTCGTCCCTGACACCTGAACCGCCAACGGCGGAACTTTGGAGACTGAAACCTGAATACTGAAACCCATTATAAAGCTATTAACTGATCGGAGAATTAGCAAGAATTGAACGATTACTTAACCCCAATATCGCCGGACACACCCTTCCGCTTTGTTTGTTCTCCTGAAGTGGCCTGTTTCAATGAATGTTGCCGGAATTTAAACCAGTTTTTATATCCATACGATATCTTACGCCTGAAAAAGCGACTGGGTATCTCCACCAGCGCATTTCTGAAACGCTACACAAATCAACACGTTGGCCCCGAATCAGGTCTACCGGTTGTGGCACTGAAAGCGGCAGATGCCCAACGGTTAACATGCCCGTTTGTCACCCCGAATGGATGCCGCGTTTATCCAGACCGTCCAGCGTCTTGCCGCACTTATCCGCTGGCGCGGGCCATATCCCGCAATCGCGAATCCGGCCAGGTCAGCGAACATTTCATGCTGTTAAAAGAGCCGCACTGTTTGGGCTTTAATGCTCATAAATCGCAAACCGCAAAGCAGTGGATAGACGACCAGCAAATCGAGATTTACAACCACTTCAACGACCAGCTGCTGGAAATCATCGGGCTGAAAAACCGGCTACGCCCCGGCCCCCTTGACCAGAAATCACGGCAGCTGTTCTATGGGGTCCTTTACGACCTGGACCACTTTAAAATCCAGCTATTTAAAAATAAGCTTTTGGATCAGATTGATGTGGACCCTCAAAAACGCGCGGACGCTGCAACCGATGATACCGCATTGCTGGAAGTCGGGATGGCTTATGTGAAGCAGGTGGTTTACAAGTCATAGGTTCAGAGGTTCAACGGTTCTACCCTCAACTCGGCTGCCCGATTATCGTGTTATTAGATAGCATCTTTTTTCTTTAATCTAGCCTCTGAACCCTTGAACGTTGAAGCTTTGAACCCGGTGATTGATACGTTAAACCTGATAAAGGATGGGCAAGGTGTAAACAATGGATCTTAACGGAAAAGTTGCATTAGTGCTGGGCGCCATCAAAGGTATCGGCAAAGGCATTGCGCTGTCCCTGGCACGAGCAGGGGTCAAGGTGGCGCTAACCTACTTTGACTGGGAAGAAGAACTGGAGGTGTTGAAAAAAGATCTGGCTGCTGCCGGAAGCGACCACCTGGTCGTGAAGACCAACCTGCTTGAAACCGCGGCCATACCCCCAATGATGGATAAGGTTATTAAAGGCTTCGGCCGCCTGGATATTTTGATCAACAACATCGAGCGCGGCGGTTGGCCGGTAGTGCACGGTCGCTACGATCAACAGCAATGGGATCTGGAGATGGAGACCACCCTGCGGGCCAAGCGCTGGGTATTTGAGGCCGCCCTGCCGCACTTAAAGGCCAGCGGTGACGGCGTTGCGATCAATCTGTCTTCCATCGCCGGCGTTGTGGGTCGCTCCGGCCCGGCCGGCCTGGTATTTAACGAGGGTTATGCTGCAGCCAATCGCGGCGTTTCTCTGTTGACCGAGACCTGGGCCCGCATGGGCGCACCACAGGTGCGGGTCAATGAAATCATGCTCGGCTTTTTTGAAACCCGGCACGCCCGAAAAACCAGGGGTTGGGGATTGCTCAATACCCAACAAAAAAAAGCGATTCTCGAGCACACCCTTTTAGCGCGCACCGGCGTCATTGAAGATGTCGTCAAGGCCGTCAATTTTATGATATTAGATGCGCCCTTTATGACCGGCAGCATCATCCGGTTGGATGGTGGCTACGTTCTAGGTGCTGAAAAAGCAGCTAAAATGCCCGCGGGAATTTTATAGGAGATCGATATGGAGCTGGTTTTCGTAGAAAGTGGCAAAAATTATAATAAAATGGGGTGAGTCTTTATTATGATGGTAACGGCGGATACGCTCAGGATGAATCGATTCATACCAACAGCTTTGGGTGGGCCTTGGAGATGAAATCACTTGATGATCCTGTTGTAGACCAATTGGAGGCGACAGGGTCGCTAGACCTTGTTTTTACAGTGGAATATCTCAGTGAATTTGGTACATGCGAC
>JASFJF010000400.1:0-4160 GCA_050122255.1 Desulfobacterales bacterium | reverse complement strand
ATCGGCAATCGAATAGCAGCGCTGACTTTCGGCCCCCACTGGGTCATTATTCTGGTTGGACGCAATAAAATTGTGCGCGATCTGGAAGAAGCCATGTTCCGGGTGAAAAACTACGTTGCGCCGACCAACGCCATGCGACTGGATAAGAACACGCCCTGTGTGAAGACATCTTATTGCCAGGAATGCCAGAGCCCGGACCGAATCTGCAATACCTGGACCATCACAGAAAAGGCATTCCCCAAAGGCAGGGTAAAAATCATTCTGATGAATCAAGATATGGGACTATAGGAGGTAGATATTATGAAAATTATGGTGGGGTTTGATGGATCCAAAGTATCTGAAGCCGCTTTAGAGCTGGCGGCAGAGCATGCACGGGCATTTGGTGCCCAAATTTTTTTGGTTCAATCAATGGTCGGCGGGCCGGATGTGCCGAAAAGAGACTTTGAAAACAACGAGCGCGAGCTGGAATATCACAAAAATGAATTTAAAAAGAAAGACATCGTCTGTGAATCACTGTTGTCGGTCAGGGGTCTGGAGCCCGGGGAGGATCTGACCCGCCTTGCCGAAGAGCAACAGGTAGATGAAATCATCATGGGGGTCAGGCGCCGCTCGAAAGTCGGCAAACTCGTGTTTGGCTCCACCGCGCAATACGTGATATTGAATGCGCCCTGCCCGGTTGTAACCGTAAAGTAGGGCCGCTAAACGCCAAAAGATACGGCAGTTTGGCACATTGCGTGCAGACTTATTTAAGTTCAGCGGGCAAGTTCCTAATTTTAGGGCGACGGCCGGTCGACACATAATGAATTTATGCTTGACATGATTTTGCCGGAGATTTAAGGTTTTCGAGATCGCTTCAAGTTGGGGTGGCTTTGTTTGCCTGAGATTATACCCTTGGAACCTGATCTGGATAATACCAGCGTAGGGAACGACAATAAGATGAACCATGCCTATTTGTGCAAGCCGTTTCCTGCTGGAAGCGGCTTATTTATTGTGCCCTGATCTGTTTTCAGGACAAATAAAACCGGTCAATGCAAAGGGACAATCCTGGGCATATCGCCTTTCAGAAAATAACGTGTCCGTCCGACGACTTGATCACAGGCAGCTTCTGAGTCAAAAGGGTTCTGAAACCGCAGGTAAAAATTAACACGAAATGAGGTAAATAATGAAAACCTTAAACGAACAGGCCGCTCATAATCTTGCGGCCGTCAGGGAACAAAAACCGCTCATTCATAATATCACCAATTTTGTGGTCATGAATTACACGGCCAATGCCCTGCTGGCAATGGGGGCTTCACCCGTAATGGCCCACGCTCAAAATGAAGTTGAAGATATGGTTTCCTTTGCCGGAGCGCTGGTACTTAATATCGGCACGCTGACCGATGATTGGATTGCATCGATGATAACGGCCGGCCAGAAGGCCAGCGAGCGGCAGACGCCGATTATTCTTGATCCGGTTGGATCCGGCGCCACACCACTGCGCACCCATTCGGCTAAAAAAATCATAGATGCTGCAAAAATCAGTGTCATCCGCGGCAACGCTTCGGAAATACTGTCGCTGCGGCATGACACATCTAAAACTAAAGGGGTGGATTCGATTCACTCGGTCGAAGAAGCCGCCGATGCCGCCACCGTATTGGCCGAAGAACTTAACACCACCCTTGCCATTACCGGAGCGGTTGATCTGGTCACCGACGGCAGCCGCATGCTGCGTGTGGCAAACGGACACCCCCTGATGGGTTATGTCACCGGCACCGGCTGCACGGCCACCGTCGTGATAGGGGCATTTTTAGCCGTCGATGATGATCCGCTCAGCGCCACGGCAACAGCGCTGGCCTATTTTGGCCTGGCCGGCGAGGTTGCCGGCCATAATGCCAACGCGCCGGGAAGCTTTATGATCCAAATGATCGATGCTCTGTATTCGATTACGCCCAGGGATCTGCAAAACGGCGCTAAAATGGAAGGAAATTAATTTGTCAGTGGTCAGTGGTCCTTTGTCCGTTACTTAGAATCCCGTGCGAAATCGCCAGCAGCAATCCCATAAAATCGATGTTCTTAGCAACGGGCAACTGAGCACGGACCACGAACAAAATGATCGAAGGGTTTCTGGCTGCTAACAAAGGATTCTGGTTTCAGTGTTCAGGTGTAAGCCCTTCGAATAGACACTGACACCCGACACCTGAAACCCAATAAGCGTCCAGAGGTCAGCGTCCAGCAAATCGAAGGCAAGACTTATGAAAACTAAAAACATAGATTATTCCCTGTACCTGGTGACCGACCGGGATTTGGCCCGCGGTCGCTCAACCCTGGAAATTGTCACCGCTGCCGTTAACGGCGGTGCCACCATCGTACAATTGCGCGAAAAAGAGTGTTCGACGCTTGAGTTTATCGAACAAGCCCTGAGCATTAAAGCATTCCTTGTAACCCGCAATGTTCCGTTGATTATCAACGACCGGGTCGATGTCGCCCAGGCGGTTGAGGCCGATGGTGTGCATCTTGGGCAAACGGATATGCCGCTTGAAACGGCCAAAGGTATTGTAGGCGATACGATGATCATCGGCATTTCAGCAGAATGCCTGGCAGACGCCATTGCGGCCGAAAAAGGCGGAGCCGACTACCTGGGCGTGAGCCCCATTTACGTCACGCCCACCAAGACCGATACGGCACCTGCCCTGGGGCTGGAAGGATTAAGGAAAATCCGCAGGGCCGTCCACTTACCGCTGGTGGGCATCGGTGGATTAACCCGCGAAAACGCGGCCGAGGTCATATACAACGGCGCGGATGGCGTTGCGGTGGTTTCGGCAATTGTGGCCGCCAATGACCCCGAAAGCGCTGCCCATGAGTTAAAGCGCGCAATCAGCGAGGCCCAACAGAAATGAGCCTGAAAGAAATCGGCGAATTTGGTTTTATCAAAAAAATCAGCCGCGGCTGCCTGATACGGCCGGATACAATTGTCAAAGCCATCGGTGACGATGCCGCCGCTTTTCGAAGCGAGCCCGAGCAATTGACTCTGATCACAACGGATCTGCTGGTCGAGCGCATCCATTTTTTGCGCGCGGCTATATCCGGATTTGACCTGGGCTATAAGGCGCTGGCCGTCAACCTGAGTGACATCGCTGCCATGGGCGGCACCGCCCGGGAGGCATTTGTCAGCATTGCCATTCCCGACGACTGTCAGCTGGATTACTTGGATGACATCTACAATGGCATCAAGGATTTGGCCGCCGGATACGACGTCAATGTGCTCGGAGGAGACACCACGCGCTCTAAGATAGATCTGATTATCAATATCGTCATCCAGGGCATTGCGCCGGAGGCAGAGATTCTCTGCCGCGATGCCGCCCGGCCGGCGGATGTCATCTGTTCAACCGGTTTTCTGGGCGATAGCAAGGCCGGTCTGCATCTGATCCTCAACCAAATCACCGCCGACACAGAGGGGCTCAAGTCATTGCTTGCGGCCCACAACCTGCCGCGGCCCCATCTACAGGAAGGCCGCTTTCTTGCTCGCCAGCCGGGGGTTCACGCTGCCATCGATACCAGCGATGGTTTGAGCTCCGATCTGGGTCACATTGCTGAAGAAAGCCAGGTCGGCGCCCGTCTGTACGCCGATAAAATACCCATTTCACCGAACCTGCAAGATTTTTGCAGGCGTTTTGATTTTGATCCGGTCGATTACGCCCTTTCCGGCGGCGAGGATTATACCCTGCTGTGCACGATAGTGCCGGACCGTGCAGATGACATTGCGCATGAATTTGAGAAAAAATTCAAACGCCCGCTGTATGCCGTCGGTGAAATCACCGCGGCCAAACGGATCACCCTCATTTATCCGGATGGTACAACCAAACCCATAACCCCGACGGGCTGGGATCATTTTAAGGCCAAAGAAAATGAATGAAGCTGACCAGAATCAGAAAACCCCTAAAGAATATCGTAAAGTGTTAACAATCGCCGGCTCCGACAGCGGCGGCGGTGCCGGCATTCAGGCCGATCTGAAGACTTTTTCAGCTATTGGCTGTTACGGCATGTCGGTTATTACTGCTCTGACCGCCCAAAATACGAGGGGCGTTCGCGGCATCCACGCCCTCCCCCCGGGATTTGCCGTCGAACAAATCGATGCTGTCCTGAGCGATATCGGTGCCGATGCCATTAAAATCGGGATGCTC
>JASFJF010000399.1:0-4167 GCA_050122255.1 Desulfobacterales bacterium | reverse complement strand
CCGATCATGTGTTTTTGGATTGCGAGCGTCGGAGACCACACCAAACGACATGCAAAAATCAAAGCGCGGCAGTAAGTCAACGATTTTAGCGGCGGCCTCCACATCAGCATATGTGCATTTACGACGCTCGCCGGCCTTAAGGTCGTACACAAAAGTGGCATCGGCCCCACTTCCAAATGCCACTTCGCTCTTCTGGATTTTGACCGAACGCTTTCCGTTTCTATCCGACAGGGCTGCTTTGGAAGGACGACTCCGCAACGCTCGCTCTACTAATGAGGTAGGAACGCGCACCCGGTCTTTGTCGGTGACGACTGCACCGCTCTGTTGAAAAAGTTTTAAAGCTTCCGCATGAAGAATCCGGGCCCCGGAAACTTCCAAAACGTCCAGGGCCGCAAAATAAATCTGTTCGATTTGATCTTCGGTCAGAATCTGAAACATCGTTGTACCATAGGCCTGTTGGTTCATTTTAATGAGCATTGTTTTTTCTAACATGGGTCTATCTCCTATTGTGCTTTTTTAAAAAAGCGGCCCGAGGCTATGGGTACCACAATTTTTTTTTAAAAGCCGGGCGAGTTTACAAACCCAGCAGCTCCTTTCCGGTATCAACAGCGCTGGCGGCATTTGAGGCATAGGCGTCGGCCCCAATTTCCTTGGCAAACGCAGCTGTCACAGGAGCCCCGCCAATCATGATTTTGACCTGATCCCGGATGCCCGCTTCTTTGATGGCATTAATGGTTTCGCCCATCTTCGGCATGGTGGTGGTTAACAGCGCCGACATGCCAAACAATTCCGCTTTATGTTCCTTTAAGGCATCTACAAATGCTTGCGGCTCCTGATCGATGCCCAGGTCGATCACTTCAAAACCGGCCCCTTCGAACATCATGCCCACCAGGTTCTTGCCGATGTCATGCAGGTCGCCCTTTACGGTTCCGATCACAAATGTACCGGCTGTTTTAACACCGGATTCGACCAGCAAGGGACGCAAGATATCCATGGCACCATGCATGCATTTGGCACAGCGCAACACCTCCGGTATAAACATTTCATTGGCCTTAAAGCGCTGGCCGACGACATCCATACCGGCCAGTAATCCCTGTTCCAAAATATCCTGGGGCGACAGGCCCCCGTCAACAGCTTCTTGGGTGAGACTGGATACTTCATCGATTTTGCCAGCAATCAAAGACTTTGCCATCTTTACAAATAATTCACTCATGATTTGTGCCTCCTTTGCGCATATAATATAGGTATAAAATCGCTTTGGTACGAATGCCCGTCGATACGCCAAAAAGGTTCTGACCGCGACAATCTATATCATATTGATTTGATATTCAAGCACGGGAACAAACTTGATACGGCCGGAATTCAAGAAAATCTCCGGTGGCTATTTTTTAGTAAATGCTTCTTTATGTAAATTAAACAGGATATCGTTTTCGCGATAGGCCTGTTCAATTTTTTCCTGGTGCTGTTTAAGTCGGTCACCATTGCGGCTGGCAAGTTCGAGAACAAGATAGTTGATGACGCAGGAAATCGTGGTTGGATTTCCGATAAAAGGAATGTTTTTTGACGGCGCCACCAGCGACAGGTGGCCGAATTGGATCAACGGGCAAAGGGCGCTGTCGGCTATTACGATCAGATTAAGTCCGTTGCGACGAACCATTTTGCCCAATCGAATCAGTTCATTTGGATAGCGCGTTGTGGCAATAATGATCACCAGGCTTTCGGGCGCTGCAATCGTCAGCCAGTCAACGGCCGTGCTGTCGCTGCCTTTTAAAATGTGGACCCCCGAGCGAATCTTGGTCAATGACCATCCCAGATAGTAAGCAAAGGTATAGGAAAGACGGGATCCAACGACATAGATGGAATTGCTGGTTTCAATCAGATCAACCATATTTTTAAGTGCATCCATATCGACAGTTTCAAGAAATAGCTTCAGATTTTCCATTTCTTCAAACACCACGCGGCCGAGGCGATCGGCGCCCGCCAGCTGCATACCCGAAAGATCGGTGCGGTCCAGCATCGTCAGCTCCGTATCTACGAAATCTCTTAACGCCTGCTGGAATGCGCTGTAGCCCCCGTATCCCAGCTGACTGACAAAGCGGACCACCGTCGCTTCGCTGACCTGGCAAGTTCGCGCCAGTTCCTTGGTTGTCATGAACACCGCTTTGCGCGGGTTTTCAAGGATATAATCACTCAGGATCCGGCCTTTGGGTGTGAGGGCATGCTGTTGTGCAAGAATGCTCTCCATCGTCGGGTGTGATGGTTGATCTTTCATGATGTAAGATTGCAAATGAAATAAATCTATTCAAATAGGGTAAAATTTACAAAAATTGACCGTAAAAGGCTCATTTATAGCTGTTCATAAAACATGTATCGCCTAAAATGATTGAATTTTTATCAAAAATAGGCGCCCTTTGCAAAATGGGGAGAAGTCACGAGAATCGACACTTCGGCTCACTCGATATATTCTTGCAATATAATATTATCAATATACTAAATAACTTATCACTAATAATTCGAGCCAAAAGCGACATGAAATTGTCTTATTATCAAGTTTTTTTTTGAATTGTCAACCTATTTTGATACGATATGCTTCATTTTTTATTTTTTTCTTGACAGGTTTTGTTTCATTATCATAAATAGTGTCAAATTTAAAAGCTCGGGAATTCCGTTGGGTCAAGCACGGTTTTTAATTAACAAATTGAATTTATATTAAAAATTTATTAACGCATCATCGTCAGAGGGAAATTTTATGTTTGCAAAGATAAAGCCCCTTTGGGGGCAAAAGCCGTCGCTCAGGTCAAATTATGATGCGGTTATCATCGGCGGTGGTCTGCACGGGTTGGCCACGGCCTATTTTTTAGCGCGGGATCACAACATGCGCAATGTGGCCGTTATTGAAAAGCGCTACCTGGGATTCGGTGGTTCAGGGCGCAATACCGCCATTGTGCGGGCCAACCAGCGCACCCAGGAAAACGTTCCCCTTTATCGGGAAGCCCTCGAACTGTGGCCCATCCTTACCAAAGAGCTCGATTACAATTTGATGTTTTACAACTGCGGTAACCTGAACCTGATGCACAGCGAGGCAGCCATGAATGCGGCGCGCATGAATGTGGCCAGCGCACAGTTTCTGGGAGTGGAAAGCCATCTAATCGATGGCAAACAGTGCAAGGATTTGGTTCCGGCCCTGAATATTTCAAAAGATATCACCTATCCAATTTTTGGCGCCATGTTTCATCCGCCCGGTGGTATTCTGCGTCACGATGCCATCGTCTGGGGTCTTGCCAAGGGGGCTGCCAAACATGGCGTGCACCTTCACCAGCAGACTGAAGTGACTGGAATTGGTGTGGAAAATAATAAAATCGTTTCGGTTGAAACCAACGAAGGCAAAATCAATACCCCGCGGGTGTTGAATGCCGCCGGCGGATATTCGGCTGCCCTGTCCTATCAACTGCTGGGCATAAAATTGCCGATCAGTGTGCTGACCATTCAGGCCATGGTGACGCAGCCATTGAAACCGATTTTAAACCATGTGGTCTCATCCGGCGCTTATCATGCCTATGCCAATCAGACCCTTAAAGGTGAAATCGCCACCGGCGCCCACATGGATGCCTGGCCCAATTACACGACGCAAACGACGGCCTACTACATCAAACATCAGGCCGAAGCGCTTTCAGAGATGCTGCCCTGCCTTAGAGGGGTCAAATTCATGCGTCACTGGGCCGGCCTGGCAGACATGACACCGGATATGGCGCCCATCATGGATGGCAATGACCCCATCGAAGGCTATTACATGGATTGTGGCTGGGGATATTTCGGTTTCAAATCCTGCGCCGCCACCGGTAAATATATGGCCCAATTTATGGCTAGTGGGGAGTGTCCCGCCATCCTCAAACCCTTCAACCGGCGTCGCTATGAACAGCACCGGCTGATGGGAGAGACAGCAGCTGTCGTAAATTACAGTCCTGATAATTAGTTTTTCTTTTCATTTTTAATTATCAGTGGTCGCACAGGAAAATTCGAAGCCCTAAATTCGAAATTCGAAACAATATCAAAATTCTAATGTTCAAAATGCTTTTGGATAATGCTGGCCTCAGTGTCAATTACAGAAAAATTAATTGGTGTCTATAATTTATATCATTTGGTATTCGGATTTGTTTAGGGTTTCGG
>JASFJF010000398.1:0-4172 GCA_050122255.1 Desulfobacterales bacterium | reverse complement strand
GGCGGCAAAGATGCCCGGGATGCTGGTTTCCAGCAACTGGGGATCGCGTTTCTCAAAGCCCGCCGGCCGCTTTTCCCGGTGTAAGAGGGCATGGCCGGTGACGACAAACCCCCATTTGTCCAACAAAATGCCGCTACCTTTTAAAATGCCGGTATTGGGCACCAGGCCGATAAAAATAAAGGCCCCGTCGATAGGGATCTCTGCTTCTTCACCGGTCCGGTTGTTGTGAACCCGCAGCCGATTGAGTTTTGAATCCTGCCCCATGAATTCCTTGATTTCGGTGTGCCAGCGCACTTCAATCTGGGGATGGCTGTGGACCTTTTCCTGAATGATCCGGGTGGCCTTGAATTCACCGCCGCGCACCAGAATGGTGACCTTTTCGGCGAATTTGGTCAGCAGCAGGCTTTCTTCGGTGGCGCTGTTGCCGCCGCCGACCACCGCCACGTGTTTGCCTTTGTAAAAAGGGCCGTCACAGGTGGCACAAAAATGCACTCCGGCACCGATGTAGTCACTTTCGCCCGGCACGCCCAGGCGTTTGTATCGGCTACCGGTGGCGACCAGCAGCGTGTCGGCGCTGTATTGGCTGCCGTCTTCGGTGGTCACACAGTGGTAATTGTCATGGCTGTGAACGGCTGATAATTGCTGGGCTTCCAGGAGTTCGACGCCGAAACGTTCCGCCTGCCGGCGCAGGCGCTGGGAGAAATCGATTCCGGCAATTCCATCCGGAAACCCGGGCATGTTGTCCAGTTTTTCGGTTCCGGCGGCCTGGCCACCGAAGGCAGCGCGTTCGATCACCAGGGTGTCGATAGCCTCTCGAGCCGTGTACAGGGCTGCCGTCAGTCCGGCGGGCCCGCCGCCCAAAACGATCAGTTCGTAGTGGCTGCGGGAGGCTTTGGTTTTCAGCCCCAGCTTGGCAGCCAGCTCGGCATTGCTGGGCTCCACCAGAAAGGAGCCGTCAGCAAGGGTAATGGTGGGGATGATGCGCTTGCCCTTGTTTTTTTCGATCACAAACTGCTCGGCTTCCTCGTCCTGCTCAATATCCACCCAGTCATAGGGGATCTGGTGTTCACCCAGAAACTGCTTGCTGCGCCGACAGTCCGGGCACCAGTGGGCACCGTATACGGTAATTTGCGGTTCAGTCATAGCTATTTTCTCCTTGCTTAGGTTTGCCGGTTGAGCCCGTTGAGCCGGTCATCATAACGCTTGCCAGAGGGCTATAATGCCAGGAGGCCAGAAAGCTCGGTAGCCAGGAGGTCTGAATGCTCTCAGGCTCCGAAGCTTTGCAGCCTCACAGCATCCCAGCTTCCGAGCTTTATAGCCTCCCAGCCCTTTTGCTTCCGAGCTTTCCAGTTTTAGTAAGATAAGGCATCAGCCGGCAAACGGGCTCAACTTCTATAAGATAGCTCCTACTTCTCTAGCTCAGCTATCCGATCGGCCTGCTTAGCCACCCGGATCGTCCAGCGGCTGTCTTCTTTCAAATGGATTTCCGCCAGGTGGTTGAACTCTTTGGCCTGATCCGCAAAGCCTTTCATCAGCCAGGCTTCAGCAAGATAAAAGTAATTCTGGCCGTTGGTGGGATGAAGGCTAACAGCCTGCTCCAATACCCGAATCGCGCGATCCGGCTGGCGCTCCTCCACCAATCGGCGGCCCTGGTCGGTCAATTGCAGGGAGGCCGCCGCCCGCGGGTTTTCCGCTGCGGCCTCTTCGCTTACCGTGACTCGGTCGCCTTCAGATGAATAGCCTTCCAACATCGGTTTTGAGCATCCAGCCAGCAATGCCGCCAGCAGGATGATACCGATAAGGTGAATGGTTTTAATCACCATTGATGAGGCCTCTTACACCCTTGATGATTTTACCGGCGATGCCCTCTTTGGCATGCAATCGGCATGCTTCGTCCGGCGCGCGGGCGGTCAGAAAATATACATCTACCGGATCGGGGCAGCCTGCTACCGCCGGGCGTCCGGTGACCGGACAAACCGAAATTTTTTCAACGCCCTGTGGAATGTTGAATTCGGTTTCCGATCGGTGCTGGGGGATCGCGTTCATCAATTCGGCCCAAATCGGCAGAGCAGCGGCCGCACCGGTGGCCTTAATGGAGTCCCCGTTGTCAAATCCCACCCACACCAGAGCAAGAATTTCCGGTGTGTACCCCACAAACCAGGCATCTCTGAAATCATTGGTGGTCCCTGTTTTGGCGGCAACCGGCCAGGTAATCCCCCGCCATTGCAACGAACGGGCGGTGCCCTCTTTAACAACGCCCTGCAGCATGCTGTTCATGATAAAGGCCTTGGCCGGTGCGATCAACCGCTCGATATTCAGATGTTGATGCTCAAGAGTTTGACCATTTTCGTCCACAACTTCTTTTAAGGATAGCGGAAACGGCTGCACGCCCCCGGCCGCAAATACGCAATAAGCCCGAGCCAGCTCCAACGGGATGACTTCAAAACTGCCCAGGGCCAACGACGGGTAAGGTTTAATGGGTGTCGAAAAATTAAATTGGGTGGCCAGCTCCACAATTTGCTCGAGGCCGGCCTTCATGGCCAGATCAACGGTGGCTAAGTTGTAGGATTTTTTGAGCGCTTCCTGCAAACTGACCGTATATTCGGTCACCGGTTCAAAGTTTTGGGGATCCCATTGTTTCCCGTTAAGCGTGTACGATTTCCGGTCATTTGACAACAGCGTCATAGGGGTAAACTGTTCCAGGGCACTGAGATAGACCAGTGGCTTGAAGGCGCTTCCGGGCTGACGGCGGGCCTGGGTGATGCGATTAAACTGACTGACGCTATAGTTGCGACCACCCACCAGAGCCAGAATATGACCGGTTTTGGGCTGCATTACCACCAGGGCGCCCTGTAATTTTTCTTCAGGCGCTGAGCGCTGCAGTTCTGGATTTGAATTTTCCAGGCGGGCCAGCCCCTTTGCCAGGGCCTCTTCCGCGGCCATTTGGACCTGGGTGTCCAAGGTGGTGTAAATGGAAAGCCCCAGGCTGGTCAGATCTTCAGGTCGATACAGGGTGTTCAACTGTTCGGCCAGATAGTCGATAAAATAGGGCGCTTTTTTATCAGCCTCTAAAAAACCGACGGCATTGATTGGCTGATTGCGCGCATCTTCAAGTTCAGCCTGCGTAATCCATTCCCAGCGCTGCATGGCCTCCAGAACCATATCTCTGCGGTCCTGGCAGCGTGCGATATCACGATAGGGCGAATAATTGTTGGGGGCTTTGATCAGTCCAGCAATGGTGGCTGCCTCCGAGAGTGTGAGTCGCTTGACCGGTTTGCCAAAATAGAAATAAGATGCCTCACCGATACCGTTGATGGCAACCGAGCCTTTTTGCCCCAGATAGATTTCATTTAAATAAATTTCTAAAATTTCACGCTTGTCATATCTGAATTCAATGATCACCGCTATAATCAGTTCCTTTACCTTGCGGGTAAATGTACGCTCCGGTGTCAGAAAATAATTTTTGGCCAGCTGCTGCGTTAAGGTTGAAGCGCCCTGGCGGATGGCGCCGTGACGTAAATTGATCATCACCGCCCGCAGAATGCCCCGCCAATCGACACCGTAATGCTGATAAAAACGGTGATCTTCTGCCGCCAGCACAGCCTGAATCTGGTGCTCGGGGACCTGATCAATCGAAATCAATTGTCGTCGTTCCCGCTCCTGGCCGAAGAACTGCATGATTTCCTCGGGTTCCAGTTCCAGGATCGGAATTATCTGACCGTTATCTTTACGGCGGACCGCACCAATTCTGTCTTCGGTGAAGTCGATCTGGGCAAGAAATCCGGCCCGCTCGGTCCAGGGGGTTTTAAGGTCATTTAGATAGATATCCAGCCTATCCGTGCGCATCCGAATTTCACCTTTTTGTAAAGGCAACTTCTGCACGCTCCGATAGCCTAAATTGGAAAGCTTCTGACTGAACTGCACCGGGTTGATGTGCTGTCCCGGATACAGTAGGGTTGTATCAGAATAAACCGTAGAGGGAATGGACCAGCGGCGGTCAGAAAATCGTTTTTCAACCTGGCCGGCTAAGTGCCAGGCATAAATCAGCATTGCCACCCCAGCCAGCATAATTATAAGGAGGGAGCATTTTATTAATTTTTTTAGCATTTTACTTATAGGTCGATCAAGTTTCGATATTCGTATTTTGGATTTTATAATCTAACGCATCTTTG
>JASFJF010000397.1:0-4187 GCA_050122255.1 Desulfobacterales bacterium | reverse complement strand
TCCGGTCGTTTTATTTCCGGGCTGGGCATTCCGACTGCTGACGGTGATAACCCTGACCGCCGGTACGGCCTTTATCATGTGGCTGGGTGAGCAGATTACCGAACGCGGTATCGGCAATGGTATTTCACTAATTATCTTTGCCGGTATTGTTGCCCGGTTGCCGACGGCGGGCGGCAATACGTTTCGGTTGCTGTCTACTGGAGAAATGGGGATCTTTGTTGCGCTGCTCTTGATTATTTTCATGGTGGTTGTGGTCGGATGTATCATATTCGTCGAACAAGGACAACGCCGCATCCCGGTTCAATATGCCAAACGCGTGGTGGGACGAAAAATGTATGGTGGACAGAGCACGCATTTGCCGCTAAAGATCAATACGTCCGGCGTGATTCCACCAATTTTTGCCTCATCGATTATCATGTTCCCGGCCACCATTGCCAATTTTATCAATATTCCCTGGATCAAGACAATTGGTGAAGCCATGCGGCCGGGTAATGTTGTCTATGAGCTGCTTTTCGTCGGCTTTATTTTCTTTTTCTGTTATTTTTACACGGCGGTTACGTTCAACCCGGTTGATGTCGCCGAAAATATGAAAAAACAGGGCGGATACATTCCGGGCATCCGCCCGGGAAAACGGACTGCTGATTATATTGACAAGGTGTTGACCCGCATCACGCTAGGGGGCGCCATTTATGTTTCGGCTGTTTGCGTGCTGCCTTCTATCTTAATAACCCGCTTTGACGTTCCGTTCTATTTTGGCGGTACGGCCTTACTCATTGTTGTGGGCGTTGCGATTGATACCGTTGCCCAGATCGAATCGCATATGCTCAGCCGTCATTATGAAGGATTTTTAAAGCGCGGTGGTGGTGCACGATTAAAAGGTCGCTATTAGCCGTTTATAGATTCGAAAACAGGAGTTGTTGTGGCCAAAGAAGAACCGATTGTCGTTGAAGGTATTGTTCTGGAAACATTGCCGAATGCAATGTTTAAGGTTGAATTGGAAAATAAACATCAGGTATTGGCCCATATCTCGGGTAAGATGCGGATGCATTTCATCAAGATACTCCCTGGCGATAAGGTCACTGTTGAATTATCTCCTTATGACCTGACACGTGGCCGGATCACCTATCGATCAAAATAAAACGGGTAATCAGGTGTTGGGTATTTGGTATTTTTATAGATCAAAAAGATCGTGCTACTGGCAACTATACCCAATGCCAAATATCCAATACCTGATTTAGGAGCTAGCTTATGAAGGTTCGAGCATCGGTTAAAAAAATATGCCCCAAATGTAAAATTGTCCGTCGTAAAGGGGTTGTGCGGGTGATCTGCGAAAACAAACGGCATAAACAGCGGCAAGGATAAAGGAGGATTCAAATTGGCAAGAATCGCAGGTGTTGACTTACCCAGGAAAAAGCGCATCGAGATCGGTTTGACCTATATTTATGGCATCGGCAGATCCTCGTCCCGCAAAATTCTGGAAAAACTGGCGATCGACATCGATACCAAGACCGATCAGCTGACAGAAGATCAAGTCAGCAGCATCCGTAAGGTAATTGACAACGAGTACAAAGTTGAGGGTGAACTGCGTACAGATGTCTCCATGAATATCAAACGGCTGATGGACCTGGGGAGTTATCGTGGATTGCGGCATCGCAAATCTTTACCGGTGCGCGGCCAGCGTACGAGCACCAACGCCCGCACGCGCAAGGGGCCCAAGCGAGCAGCTGTTAAGAAGAAAGGCGCCGCCAAACAGAAAAAGTAAACCGTTTCAAAACAGATGGTTATCCACGGTCTGTTGAATAATCGAAGCTCTGCATTTGCAAATCGATGACTCAAGCGGCACCAGATATTAAAAATACTTAAGAGGCAAAATCGATGGCCAAAAAAATTCGTACCAAGAAAAGAGTCAAGAAAAATATTGCCAGTGGTGTTGTTCATATTCAATCGACATTCAACAATACGATTGTGACGATTACCGACGCAGGCGGAAATGTTGTTTCCTGGTCCAGTGCCGGTGTTCAGGGCTTCAAGGGGTCGCGTAAAAGCACACCCTTTGCTGCTCAGCTGGCTGCAGAGGATGCTGCCAAAAAAGCAATGGAACATGGTATGAAAACCGTAGAGGTGTATGTTAAAGGGCCCGGTCCCGGTCGAGAATCGGCTTTGCGCGCCCTACAGGCCGCCGGATTTAATGTCACCATGATCAAGGACGTAACACCCATCCCTCACAACGGGTGTCGTCCACCTAAGAGACGAAGAGTGTGATTGTTATTTGTTAATCGTTATTCGTTATGAGACGGAAAAGTTTTGAAGGAATCATGCGAAAACAATCAGCCCATATCGAATAACCCATAACCCACAATCCATAACCACATTGGGAGGATCTTTTGTCAAGATATAAAGATTCAGTTTGTCGGCATTGCCGGCGTGAAAACCTTAAATTGTATTTAAAAGGTGATCGTTGCTATTCGGATAAATGCGCTTTTGACAGACGCTCATATCCGCCCGGAGAGCATGGAGAACGACGTGGCCGGAAAATTTCTGACTACGGCATTCAGTTGCGTGAAAAGCAAAAAGTCAAACGAATGTACGGGCTTTCTGAAAAACAATTTCACCTGTTTTTCGAAAGAGCCGAGGCGCAAAGGGGTGTCACCGGAACCAATTTGCTTGTATTGTTGGAGCGCCGGCTCGATAATGTCGTCTATCGACTTGGTTTCGCCAATTCCCGCACCCAGGGGCGCCAATTCGTGTTACACAACCATTTTTTGGTGAACGAAAAGAAAGTCAACATTCCCTCCTTTTTGGTTAAAAAGGGCGATTCAATTGAGGTAAAAGAGAAAAGTAAGAAGATTGCGGCCATTTCAGATTCAATAGAGGCTGTCGTCCGCAGGGGCATACCCCAATGGCTGGAACTTGAAAAAGAAAAGCACAAAGGTGTCGTTACCGGATTTCCGGTGCGCGAGGACCTTAGCATGCCGATTCAAGAACAGCTGGTTGTTGAGCTTTATTCCAAATAGCAGTGCACCAGAGAGAGCGTTATAGGCGGGAAGCCCCACTATGATTGGATTATCTAAAACCCTATTTGATTTGGAGATTGCAAAATGTCATCCGATGACCTCATGTATGTCAACTGGCAGCAAATGATCAGGCCTGAAAGAGTTCAGGTTACCAGTAATCCATCTTACGGCAAGTTTGTTTGCGAACCCCTGGAAAGGGGGTTTGGCATCACCATCGGTAATTCATTAAGACGGATTGTACTGTCATCATTATTTGGTGCTGCGATTACAGCTGTAAAATTTGATGGCGTCATGCACGAATTCAGCGTCATTCCCGGCGTTCTGGAAGACGTATCTGAAATTATTTTAAACTTAAAGGAAGTGCGGTTCAAAGTCTCGGATGCTGAACCCAAAACTGTCACACTCGAGGCTGCGGGCGAAGGTGAAGTGACCGCTGGCGATATTTTGAGCGAAGACGGCAAGTGTGAAGTGCTCAATCCCAAGCATCACATTGCGTCCCTGGACAAAAAAGGCAAGCTCAGTTTGACCATGACCGTAAAGTACGGCAAAGGGTATTCTTTGGCAGAAGCGAATAAAGACGAGGGGTCACCTGTCGGCACCATACCGATCGATGCGGTCTTTTCACCCATCAGACGTGTCAATTTTGTGGTTGGCAATGCTCGGGTCGGCCAACGTACCGATTACGACAAACTGACCATGGAGATTTGGACGGATGGAAGTATTATGCCGGAAGATGCCGTCGCTTATGCCGCCAAGATCTTAAAAGAGCAGATGACGGTTTTTATCAATTTTGATGAAGAAATGGAACCGCCGCCCGAGGAAAGCACCTCAAGAAAGGATAAGCCGAAATTTAATGAAAATTTGTATCGCAGTGTAGAAGAGCTCGAATTATCCGTGCGCAGTGCCAATTGTCTGAAAAATGCAGATATCAACAAGATCTGGCAACTGGTGAGTAAAACAGAGGCGGAAATGCTCAAGACGAAAAATTTTGGCCGCAAGTCATTAAATGAAATTAAGGAAGTATTATCAGAAATGGGGTTGTCACTCGGCTTGAAACTGGAAGGTTTCGAGCCCCCCGAAGATGATAAGGAAGAAGAGGAGTAATTGACCATATGCGACATCGAAAAGCCAGCTTGAAACTGAATCGAACCACGAGCCATCGCAATGCGATGT
>JASFJF010000396.1:0-4190 GCA_050122255.1 Desulfobacterales bacterium | reverse complement strand
CCGATCAGATTGCCGCTGCATGGCAATCCCATGTTTCCACCGACCCTGAGGCCAGACCGGTGTTGATGGATTTGAAGCGACGTAACAAAACAGTCGGCCTGGTGAGCAATTTCGATCATCCGCCCCACGTGCGGCGCATATTATCCGAGAATGGGTGGGCCACGGCCTTTGACGCCATCGTCATTTCCAGTGAAGTGGGGGTCAAAAAGCCAGACCCGGCCATCTTTGCGATTGCCTTGCAACGCACCCGGATTGCACCGACGGATGCCATTTATGTCGGAGATACGCATGATGATGTGGCCGGGGCCATTGCCGCCGGCATCCAGCCGATATTCATCGCCCGAACGGACAACCCCACCGACAACAGCGCTTTGGATTTTCAACATGCCCATCAGCAGCCGGATGATTTCCAAAGCGGCTTTTCGAAAAATATGGTTACAATAATCCAGAATCTGCAAGCGGTTTTAGCACTGGCAACATAAAAATTGAATGCGAACGGTAGGATGCCTTCCGGATACAGGAGACGCCCATGAATTCAGCCAGCGATTTAAACTTTAAGGCCAAAAGAGTTACCCGCCAGTATGTGCAAATGATTGACGCCGAACCGTCGGTTGTGCATGCTTTGATCTGCCCGGTCAAAGAAGCCGAATGGCTCGAGGGCTGGGATTATGATCTAATATATTCGCAATCAGGTGTGGCCGAGTACGGCTGCGTGTTTGTCTCTCAAAGTGCGGGCGAAGAGACTATCTGGTTGATCACCAAAAGAGATGATGTCGCCTGTGAGACCGAGTTTGCCCGGGTCACCCCGGGGTCCAGAGTAGCCCTGGTGGCGGTCCGCATAGAAGACAGCGGCAATCAGACTTCCCGGGTTCACATCAGCTATACGATCACCGCGCTAACCGTGGCGGGCAATGCGTTTGTCGACAATTTTACGCATGAAAATTTTATCACTGACATGCAGTTCTGGGAAGCCACCATGAACCATTATTTGAAAACCGGCAAAGCACTGCCTCAATCCAATACGGAGCACTGGTTAAACTACGGATTGGGGGTAAATCGATGCTCATCAGACTGTTAGACCGGGTGCGCGCGGGCTGTAAAACCGTGGCCGAGCAGGCGACCCACGTTCAAATCGATGTTGACCGTATCCCGGCCTATGCCGCTGGCTTGTCTGCATTAGACGCCGCCCGGCCCTCACATGATCCTGAATGCCACTTTCTGGACCGAGACGATGATACGGTGGCATTTTTTTTGTCCCTGGACGCCATTAATTTTGGATCGGGCTATTTCCCGCATCTGCGAAAACACACTGGACGGTCCGGCTACTTTACGCTGGCCGGCTGTTTAACGGCGCACTTTAAACAAAACGGGCCTTTTTCGGCCCGGGATCTTAGCCGTTTGACCGCCGCGGACTGTACCCGCATATTCGCACAGGATCCCGAAAATGCCCCCATCACAGAACTGATGCGACTTTTTGCCCGCGCACTAAATGAGCTCGGCGCCTACCTTATGTCCAATTTTAGCGGCAGCTTCACCGGACTGATTAAAGCCGCCGGCGCATCGGCCGAACGCCTGATACAATTGCTCGTTAAAATGCCCTTTTTCAAGGATGTTGCGCTATGGGAGGCTGTTGAGGTGCCCTTTTTCAAACGCGCCCAGCTGACCGCTGCTGATCTGGCGCTGGCATTCAACGGAAAAGGGCCGGGTCGATTTGAAGACCTGGATGATCTCACCATTTTTGCAGACAATCTGGTGCCGCATGTGTTGCGAGTGGATAACATTTTGCATTACCCCGCCAAACTACGCACTCGGATCGAATCCGGCGATCTTATTGCGGCCGGTTCCAGGGAAGAAATTGAGATCAGGGCCTGCGCCCTGCATGCCGTCGAGTTGGTTAAGGCAGCGCTCAGCGAATCCGGGCAACCGGTCAATGCCATGACGCTTGATTTTTTACTATGGAACCGTGGCCAGCAGCCAGCCTATAAATCTATCCCACGCCATCGTACCCGAACCTATTTTTATTAAGAGTAATTTATCCCAGCTCAACGGGGCCGGTGGTTAAAGGCGATTTAACCGGCCGATTTGCGTTAAAAATTTGCCAAATGGCAAAATAATTTGTTAAAATTAAGGTATTAAAAGGCACCCAAAAATTGAATTCTTTTTATTTTGGCCGCACAGACAGCCGGCTGGCAGCATTCAAGGGCCGGTCGCCGGGGCTCTCGGCTGTCAGATCAATCGATCCACCGCTTCTATCGGTCAGACATAAAGATTTTCCAATTATTGCCGATATTAAGATAATGCAACCCGGAGACTGCTTCGGCCGCAAGAGCAAGATCATCGAGCCGGATCGAGGCCGTATGTTTTAGGATTTCCAATGGTATCCGATCACAGCATAAAAAGCGGCGCCAGCAAACCGTTATTTAGACCCGTCCTGGCGCCTGTGGTACAAAGCCGCTGGATTATCACCCTGCTGAGTACGATTACCGCCTTTCAGGTAACCCTGACCGCACTGCAATTGCCGGCATGGAAGTGCCCGCTAAAGGCCATGCTGGGGATCGCTTGTCCGGGTTGCGGACTAACGCGGGCGATGGTTTTGCTGGCAGAGGGAAATTGGCTGGCGGCCGTCCATTTGCATGCATTTGCCCCAGTCGGCCTCGGGATTGGCCTGCTGCTGGTAATCGGCATCCTATTGCCTGCTAAATGGCGCTACAAAGTGGCCGAACGCCTGGCGGTTTTTGAAAAACGCAGCGGTATTGTGCTCTGGCTTATTTTTGGCCTGCTGATCTACTGGATCGGTCGCCTAATGGGTCATATATAGACCTGAATTAGGCATCAGGATTTTTTTTGCAACATCGGTTGAGCGCTTAAGGCTTTTACAATTACTTCCGCTCGGCCTAAGAAAAAATATAAACAGGAGAGGTACACCATGACAGAAATGATTGTCGGTATTTTGTTCCCGGTGTTGAATTTCATCGGTTTAATTGTTGCGATCATCGTTCTGATCAAACAATTTAAGCACGGCGGGGCATTGCAGGGTATCCTTGGTATCATCACCTGCACCTTTTGGACGTTTGTTTGGGGCTGGATCAAGCACAAAAGCCTGGCCATGACAAAATTGATGGTCGTCTGGACCGCCGTATCAGTTGTGCCCCTATTATTGATCCCGGTATTCGGTGCCGCCATGTTTGGTGAGATTTACCAAATGGTCGCTGAAATGTCCGGAAATCCCGAATTGGTCATGAAACAGAGCCAGGAAAATAAAGCCATAACGAAATTCAAGCGCAACAGGGCACAAAAAGCTCTGGCGCAACGGAATGCCAACAGGGCTTCATCCCCAAACAATCGCGATTGGAACGCCGCTGCCATGGCACTCTGGCAGGACGGGCAATACAGCGACCCCAATAAAGCCAAGACATACTGGGACAAGGCCATTGCCACCAATTCAAAGACGGCCGAAACGTATAATAACCGTGGATTGGCTTTATATAATCTGGAGCAGCACCAGCAGGCCATCGTGGACTTTAACCAGGCCATCCAGATCAATCCGAAATATGCCGAAGCCTACAACAATCGCGGCAATGCCTATTACGCCCTGAAGCAATACCAGCAAGCTGAGGCCCAATACACCGAAAGCCTGAGGCTGAAGCCCAAATACGCCAAGGCCCACCTGAACCGGGGTCTGACCTACTTTCAGATGCAACGCATCACTGATTCCTGCAAGGATTTCAAGCGGGCTTGCGACCTGGGAGATTGTGATGGACTGCAATGGTCCATGCAGGCCGGATTTTGCAAATAAGTCCCTTTAGAAAAAAATGAACAGGAAGATTAACGTACATTTAATTAAAAGAAAGCCAAGCTGTGCATCTCTGAAAAACAAATTACGCCATCTAATAGAGGAAAGAGGGAAATTATAAAAAAGCGGCCTGTTGGCCCTCTGGATGAGGGCCAGACAGGCCGTTTTATTTTGCCCGGCACCTGGCAGCGGGCGTTTTTCTATCGAACCAGAGCATCTGCAATCATCGAACTCAAAAACCTGACCTCAACCCCCATTTTATAATGGTCATTAAGATGACTCAGCTGGGCGTGGCAATTTTCACATGCGGTGGCCAATACCCGCGCCCCGGTGGCATTGACCTGGTCGACTTTAACGCGGGCGGATTTCATGCGGAAATCAAGAGTGTCTTCTCCCA
>JASFJF010000395.1:0-4193 GCA_050122255.1 Desulfobacterales bacterium | reverse complement strand
GCAAAAATTGATTATATACCATAACTGGTATCATCGCGATGTGCCCAGTGCCAAAATTCGGCTAACGCTCAAGCCGCCGCGCTGGTCAACATACAGCAGCATCGAGCTCAACAAAACCGATATTGGTCCCTGGCGGGTAGAAATAACCGATGAGACCGGCAATGTCCTGGACGTTTTAAGATTCAGTGTTACGGAATGAGCGTAATGGAAAATATTAATTTATTCATATCCACCATTCGCTGGCAGGACGTCGTTGATATCTGCGTAAACAGCTACATTCTTTTCCGTTTTTACGTTCTCTTCAGAGGAACCAATGTTTTCCGGGTTCTGATTGGCATGACCGTATTGTGGTTTCTGCAACGAATAGCCGTCTCTTTGGGGCTTATCGTCACCAGCTGGGTTGTGCAGGGCATCGTGGCTGTTGGGGCCATTATTATCATCGTGGTGTTTCGCAACGAAATTCGCCGGGTACTGCAGGCCAAAAATTTAAAATCCATTCTCTGGGGACTGTCCTATAAGACGGTCACGACACCGACCGAAATTATTGCTGAAACTGTATTCCAGATGGCCGACCGCAACTGCGGAGCCTTGGTTGTTTTCCCGGGCAAAGAAGATCTGAGCGGTGTGCTGCAGGGCGGTACGCCCTGGAAAGGCCTGATCACCAGAGAAATGATTGCCAGTATCTTCTGGCCCGATAATCCGGTGCACGATGGTGCCGCCATTGTTCAGGGAGATCAGATAACGGTTGTGGGTGCCATCTTGCCGCTATCAGAGCGTGAGGATATGCCTTCGCATTATGGCACCCGGCATCGCGCTGCCCTGGGGCTGGCCGAAGCATCCGATGCGCTGGTCATTGTGGTCTCGGAAGAAAGGGGCGATGTACTGGTTGCCAAGGGCAACCGCCTGCGCGAAATCAAGCAGAAAAAAACCCTGGAAAATAATATACAGGAGCATGTGGGCACCGCAGCTGTTGATAAAGGGACCGCTCGCAAAGAAGGGCTTGAAATCGCATCTGCCGCGATGTTGTCCATTCTGTTTATCACCGGCATCTGGTTTAGTGTATCCAGAGGACAGGATACGCTGGTATCTTTAGATATCCCGGTAGATTATATCAACAGGGCAGCCGGCACAGAAATCGTTGATACGTCAGCAAAATCCGTTAGCCTGGTGTTAAGCGGGTCAGGTGCTCTGGTTAAATCCATCACCCCGGATCAGGTCGGCGTCCGGTTGGACTTAAGCAAAACCAGCGTTGGACCCAACACATTCACGATTACTTCTGATAACATTTCGTTGCCGCCCGGGATTGTGCTGCGTGAAGTAACGCCATCCGAGGTCGATGTTTTAATCGATGAGACCATCCAAAAAGAATTGCCGGTCCAGATCGACTGGGTGGGCAAACTTCCCGACAATCTCATTCTGGTGAATGCGATAACCGATCCGACTTCGGCTAAGATTACCGGCAGCAAACGCATCCTTGAAGAAATCAAAACAATTTATACCGAAAAAGTGCTGCTCGATGAATTAACAGGTAAAGGCGAATTATCAGCCAACCTGGTATTGAGCCCGGCATCTTTGAAAATAGCACCCGGCTCCAAGGATGAGGTCATGATTCAATATGTGATTCGAGAAAGAGAATAGAAGTGGTTTCAAAGCCCCATCTAAGGCCCAATGGCTGCGTTGCCCCGCGCATTGAAATGCTCACGTACTAACATGTACGCTCCGCTTTCAATACGCGGGGCGTCTTGCACTTGAACCTGATCTGAGGCTTTGAAACCACTTCTTAAAATTGCGGCTGAATCGACAGAGCACAGAGAGCTTTGCTTTTTTAAATCTAAATTTCACTTTGTGCTAGATGCTCCATGTTATAGCGAGATACCGCCATGTACCGTGACTTCTAAAAAGTAGGTCAGAAGCTTAAAATATCAGGTCGCTGGCGATGATTTTTCCCTTTTTGACGGTGACTGCAGTCTTTTGCGTATTTTTGATTGACACCTCACCCTGGATGACCACTGCGCTTTCAAAATAGACGTCGCCTTCAATACTGAGGGCTTCGCAATCCACTAAAGAGGGCAGTCCCTCCTTAAAGTGTTGCTCGAGAAGATCTATTTTTCCATAAAATTTCGGGTCCAGTTTTATCTTGACGGTTTCCGATTTGCCGGCCGAACGGCGCGTCGGGTTCAGGTGCAGTTGATAATTATCTTCGAGAACATAACAATCTGAGCGCAGCGCCAGCAGATCATTGCAGGATTTGACCGGGAAGAATCGAGACCGGGGCACCTTTACGGCGGTGGCACCATCAAAAAGTGAAATAGCGGCGCCCATGGCCGTTTCAACCTGGTATACAGCCGGACTGTTCTCATTTCGGGGATCCACCGTTTTAGGGTTAAGGATCATGGGCAGATGGAGGGTATGTTCTTTATCAAATAAGGTCGATAACGCTTTTAGATTAATCCAGATGTTATTGGTGTTAAAAAACCGGTAGCGGGTAATATCCTGAAATGCGCTTATTTCATCTTTGGGACATTGGGCGGCTTCACGCAAAATCAGACGACCGTTGCGGTGCCTGGCCAGATGACCGCCCTTGATATCTGCGGGGGTTTTTTCAGCCACCTCCATCATGAACGGAAATTGGTGTTCGCCAAAATAACCCAGCAGCCCCGGTTCCATCTGAGCACCGAGATTATCCAGATTGTGAATAAAGGCATACCGAATCCCGTCTTTTATCAGATTAGCAAGCATGCCGGAAGTATGCAGCGCGGTAAAGACATCACCGTGTCCGGGCGGATTCCATTCCAATTCCGGTTGGTCCGGCCACGTGGCCGGTTGCAGATCGGTTTGCTGGATCTTTGGGAATTTATGCTGGACAAATTCAAGCGGTGCCAGAGGGGGATTAATTTTAACCAAGGCCTTACGGGTTGCAGCATGGGTATTAAAACTGTTCATTAACGCCAGTTGAACCCCGCTATGATCGGCCTGCTGCAAAATGATTTCAAGAAAATTCTTTCCGTTTTTGGCTTCTATCAAAGACTTGGGCCCGGTTAACCCCATGGTTGTTCCCAGCCCGCCGTTTAAAACAATTCGGACACAGTGTTGCAGGGCGCGCCGGCCATTGGCAGCGTATTCTTCTAAACGATCAAAATCCTCAACCTCCTGAAGATCTACCGGTTGAATCTCACGATCGTAAAGAAGTCCGGTTTCACCGCTAAGCACCTGGTGGTAATAATAGGCAAACGTATCGATAACCAGCGGCTGCAAACCTTCGTTTTTCATTTTGGCAATAAAGGCCGGCAGGTGGCTTTCAATCTCCGATTTAGGCATTTAGGTCTCCATATCAAAGGGTTCAACGTTCAGAGGTTCAAAGGTTTATTTTCAATGTATCAAAAATAGAATGTCATACGAACCAGTGAATTACAGAAAAGAACTCAATAGAATCGTTGATGCAGTATTTAAAATGTAGAGCCCTTGAACCTTTGAACCCTGAACCTCTGAATCTATGTGACCGGAACGACCCACCCCAGCGGATCCTCGGCCTTGCCGTATTGAATGTCGGTGATGGCATTGTAGTATTTGAGGGCAACCGGGCCGACCTGGCCGCCAGATACGGTAATTACCTGATCCCCGTATTTGACTTCACCGACCGGTGAAATCACGGCCGCGGTTCCGGAGCCGAAAATTTCCTGTAGTTTTCCGTCAGCATGCGCCTGCATCAATTCGTCGATACTGATTTTTTTTTCAGATACGTCATCGCCTCGATGTTTGGCCAAGCGGATCACAGAATCCCGGGTGATTCCCGGCAGGATACTGCCGTTTAGCTCGGGGGTGACGATTTCACCGCCGATGACAAAAAAGATGTTCATTGAACCGACTTCTTCCAAATATTTTTGCTCAACGCCGTCCAGCCACAGAACCTGCGAGTACCCTTCTTTATTAGCTTTTTCACCGGCCAGGATACTGGCAGCATAATTGCCGGGCGTTTTGGCTTCGCCGACCCCGCCACGCACCGCCCGCACGTATTCATGGGTGACCTGAATTTTGACCGGATTAAAACCTTCCGGATAATATGCGCCCACCGGTGAGAGAATGATGAAAAAACGATAGGTATGTGAAGCGCGAACACCCAAATAGGGGTCCATGGCAATGAGGGTCGGCCGGATGTAAAGCGATGTTTCGGGCGCCCCCGGAACCCAGTCCTT